>JBAPYD010000183.1:0-10678 GCA_049284555.1 Chromatiaceae bacterium
GCTTTGCGCTGCCCTACTCACGCCCGCCGCGGTCTTCGCCAGCGACGATGCCGAGATCGCCGAGCTGCGCACCATGCTGAACCAGATGAAGAACGACTACGAGCGGCGCATCGCCGACCTCGAGGCCCGGCTGGAGCGGGCCGAGCGCGCCGCTTCCCAACCACTTCCCCAAGACCCAACGCCCGCTGAGTCCTTGCCCATGGCCGCCCCGGTGGTCCATGCTGCCCCCCAATCCGCTCCCGCCGGCGGTCTGGGCGCCCTGACCTCTGGAACGGCCTTCAACCCCCAGATTTCTGTCATCCTGGACGGCAACTACTATCACGATGGGATCGACGGCCTCGGCGCCACCCTGGTGGGCGAGGCATTCCGGCCGGGGCGAGCGCTGCACGTCCACGAGGAGGAGAGCGACTCGGCCCACGCCCACGGCATGGCCGGGAACGGATTCAACCTCCGCTCCGCGGAGATCGCCTTCTCCGCGACGGTGGACCCCTATTTCGACGCCTTCACCTATCTGGCGATCGATGGGGACGGCAATGTCGACGTGGAGGAGGCCTATTTCCGGACTCGCTCGCTGCCCTACGGGCTCAAGGCCAAGGGCGGCATGTTCCTGAGCGACTTCGGCTATATCAATCGCCAGCACCCCCACCAATGGGACTTCGTGGACCAGAACCTGCCCTATCTGAATCTGCTCGGGGACCACGGACTCCAGGACACCGGGCTGCAGCTCACCTGGCTGCCGGAGCTGCCCTTCTACGCCCTGCTCGGGGTCGAGGCCCTGCAGGGGGATCAGGAGATCCTCGGCGCCACCCTGAGCGAGACCGAGCAGGTCGAGCTGAGCCTCGGCGACACGGAGGACGGGCCCCGCCTGTGGACCGCCTTCGCCAAGGTCGCACCGGAGCTGCCCGACAACCATGCCCTTCAGCTCGGAGTCTCCTATGCCAATGCCGGCCAACATCAGGCCGTGCTGACCCATGAGCACGCAACCGAGGCGGAAGGCGATGAGGTCGGTGCAGATGCGCACGCCCCGGCGTCAGGAATCGAGCTGCATGAGACGGGATTGGCGGGCGACGCGGCCCTGTGGGGAATCGATCTGGTCTACAAGTACAGCGGAGACGGCCCCCACGGTCAGGGGGATCTCGTGTTCCAGACCGAGTACCTGCGCCTGATCCAGGACCTGCAGGTGCGCGCGAGCCCCCACCCCGAGGACATCGGTGCCCGACCCAGCTTCACCACGGACGGACTCTACGCCCAGGCGACCTACGGCTTCGCCCCCAAGTGGACCGCGGGGCTGCGTTACGACGTGCTGGGCCTCACCACGAACCAGGTCCGCGACACCCTGAGCGAGAACTTCGGCTCATCGGACCGTTGGACCCTCGCACTCACCTGGAACCTCTCCGAGTTCTCGCGGCTGCGGGCCCAGTACGCCCGCGGCAACATCCTGGTCGAGCCCGGGGAGCGGGAGCGTTTTGACGCCTTCTACCTTCAGTTCCTCATGAGCCTGGGCGCCCACGGGGCCCACCCCTTCTGACCACGGAGGACCCACGATGAGTCAGCCATCCGTTAGCCCGATCCGAGGACCCGGCGACGCCAGCCGTGACGGGCTCCAATCGCGCCCCGCGGCTCACCCCAAGAGGTCGTGGTCGCGCGCCCGGCGCCACCTGTCTCGAGTCCTCGCGGCGCTGCTCGCACTCACGGCCGCGCCCGTCCTGGCCCTGGACGTGGTTGCAACGGCGCCCAGCCTGGGCGCCCTCGCGCGGGCGGTCGCCGGGGATCGGGCCCAGGTGAAGGTCCTCGCCCCCCCGGATCGCGACCTCCATCGCCTGCAGGCCAAGCCCAGCATGATGCGCGACCTGCGGGCCGCGGACCTGGTGCTCGCCCTGGGGGCCGAGCTGGAATCGGGCTGGCTCCCGGTGGCCATCTCCAATGCGGCCAACCCCAAGATCCTTCCTGGCCAGCCGGGCTACTTCGAGGCCGCCGCCCAGGTGGACCTGCTCGATGCCGGGGGCCGGGCGGACCGGTCCCTCGGTGACGTCCATCCGCTGGGCAACCCCCACCTGGACCTGGATCCCGTGCGCATGTCCCGGGTGGCCCGCGCGCTCGCGCAACGGCTCGCCTCGATCGACCCGGCTGGCGCGGACGCCTATCGCCGCGGGGCCCAGTCCTTCGCCGCCCAGGTGGAGGAACGCATGCCGGACTGGTCGAGGCGGCTCGCCCGCGCCCCCGGCGCGGTGCTCTATCACCAGGATGCCGTCTATCTGCTTGAACGCTTTGGGGTGCCGCTCCTGGGGACCATCGAGCCCATCCCTGGCGTCCCGCCCACCGGGCGCCAGCTGAGCGAGCTCGCCAACCGGCTCAAGGGGGGCAAGGCCATCATCCTCTACGCACCCTACCAATCGCCCCAGGCGCCCCAGAGGCTCGCGCAAGAGCTCGGCTGGCAGGCCAGGGCCCTGCCCTTGGAGCCGCCGGTGAACGCCGACGGCAGGGGCTATCTCGACCATATCGAGCGCTGGGTGGACGCCTTGGCGGTGGAGCCTTGAGCGGTCCCCTCTCCGCGGGCGACGCCCTGCTGCGGATCGAGGGGCTGCGGGCGGGGTACACCCGGCCGGTCGTAGGCCCCCTGAGCTTCGAGGTCGGCCCCGGCGAGGTCCTGGGGCTCTGGGGCGCCAACGGCACCGGCAAGTCCACCCTGCTCCACGCCATCGCCCGGGAGGCCAGGGTCTTCTCGGGCCGAATCTGGCGTGCCCCAGGCCTCACCCTCGCCTACCAGGAGCAGCAGCCGGTCCGGCTCCCCGCCATGCCGCTCAAGGGGACGGACCTGCTGCGGGCCGCCGGGGCCGATGGGACCGCCGTGCCGAAGCCCCTCGCCCCCCTCCTTGGGCGGCGCATCGACCGCTTGAGCGGCGGTGAATACCAGCTACTCAGCGTGTGGTGCGCCCTCGCGGGGCCCGCGGACCTGGTGCTGCTGGATGAGCCCACCAATAACCTGGACCCGCGCACCGAGTCCCTGCTGGCGGAAATCCTGGGCTCCCAGCGAGACCGGCGCGCCGTGCTGCTGGTAAGCCACGAGGAGGGCTTCCTGGAAGCGACCTGCGCCCGGGTTCTCCACCTTCGAGGGGGCATCTCCGGGGCGCCTGGAGGCCGAACCCAGCCCGAGCACCCTCCTGATGGAGCATCCGCATGACCGACCCCGGCTGGCTCCTCGACCCGCTCTTTCGGGTCCCCTTCCTGACGGGTCTCCTGTTGGCACTCGTCCTTCCCATCCTGGGGGCCCTCCTGACGCTGCGAGAGGAGTGGCTCGCCGCCCTCGGGCTCGCTCACCTGGCCGCCGCGGCGGCGCTCCTGGGACTCGCGGCTGGCCTGCCCCTGGTCCTGGGCAGCAGCGCGGGTGCCCTGGCGGGCGCGACCGCGAAGAGCCTGCTACGCGCCCGGGGGAACACGGTCTATGGATTCATGATCCTCGGCGGCTGGTCCTCCCTGCTCCTGGTCGCGGCCAACACCGCCCTGGGAGACAGCCTGAGTCATGCCCTGGTCGATGGACAGCTGTATTTCGCCGGCGGAGCGGAACTCCTCGCGGCGGCCCTATTGATCCTCCTCGCCGCCGCGGTCTTGCCTTGGCTGATGCCCCGCCTTCTACGCGCCCGCTTCTTCCCCCGCTACGAGGTCGCGAATCGGCTGCCCGCCTGGCGCTGGCACCTGGGCTTCGATCTGCTCGCCGCCCTCGGTCTGGCCGTGGGAACGGTCACCCTGGGACTCATGGGGGCCTTCGCCCTCCTCTTGGTCCCCGCCTGGATCGCCTTCCGTACCGCAAGCGGCTGGGCCTGGACCCTCGCCATCTCCGCCCTAGCGGGCTCCATGGCCTACCTCGTCGCCTTCTTGCTGGCGCTTGGCCTCGACCAGCCCTTCGGGCCCGTGCTGGTGGCCGTCCTACTCGCCGGCGCGGCGATCACCGCCTCTTCGATGCGCACGCTGACTCGATTCCGCTTCGCAAATCGGCATTCACATTCCGAGCCGAACGACCCCAGCCGGATCCTGTAGCGGTCCTCGGGTGGTGCCCAGGTCGAGATCGGCAGTGGGAGATGATCAGAGCCACCCTAGCCCACCATTCGGGTCTGCGGAGAAGCTGATCAAATGCCAACCTGGCATTCGACCAGCTCGCGCATGGAGAGGCGCGACGCTCGAAGCGCTCCATTTTCATTGGCTTATCGCCACTGAAAATGCCCGCCGATCCCTCGCCCGGACGGGAAACGCAACAAAAAGGCGTTCTCCTATTGGAGGAACTGCATGTTGAATCCGGCAAAGACCTGCCAGTCGGGTTGGCCCGGGCCCCGGTCGACCGCATTCAGGATGACCACCCCCCGCGCCTCGACCTCGGGCTCCTGGTCCGCGGCGAGCACGATCGCGGGCACAACGACGAGCGCGACCATCAGGAGCCCCCGCGCAACGATGATCGCAACCGCGCTCACGATCTCTGTTCTGTGCCTGTCGCCGTCTGACAAGGGCTTACGCGTGTCTTCCAAGCAAGTAGGGCAAACGGGGCTTCACGGGTCCGGAACAACGGCCAGGAAGCGCGGCCCAGCGGGAATGCTACCAGTCCACCCGGCAGCCGGACACGTCGTCGCGCACCGGCCGGGCCGTGCCCGGGACACTGCCGCTCTTCGGCTACCACCTTGAACAGCCCGACCTTAACCCCCGGGGCCTCATGACGTTGTCCCTGAAGTGTCGCGGCGAGTCACGCCATTCCCGGGGCCAGACCAACACTGCTGGCGTCCCGCCTCGGCCCAGCGCCGGCATACCGCATCTCACCGGCCTCCGGGCGGTATCATCCCTCGCGGGGCGACACGCTCGCTGACCGGCGGGGTGGCAATGACTGCGGGCGGCCACCAAAACGGACAGGGTCGAGGCCCCCTCCGGGGCTCAAGCCCCACCTACGGGAGGATCCCCGGTTCGCGCGAGTCGGTCCCCTCCTGTTGGGGGTAGACGAGCGCACCCCGGGCTGGCATCAAGACGAAACAGTGGTGTGAACCTACAGCGACAAGGACGGCATCATGTCAACGGGTGGGCCTTCGGCCTCGCCCTGGGCATCGCCCTGCTTCTCGCCATCGCCAGCACGCTATCGCCAGTCGAGACGGACGTCGCCCTCTACTGGAGCACGGCGCATCGGGTCTTCGATCAGGGAGTGGATCCCTATCTGCTCCAACCCGACGACAAACTGTTGTTCGTCTACCCGCCGAGCGCCCTGTTCCTGCTGTATCCGCTCAGCAAGCTCGATCTCGCCCAATCGGCGGGCCTGATCTTCAGCGTCAATCTCCTGCTTTCGGCCGCCCTCATGGCGCTGATCGTCAATGACCTCTCCCGGGACGATCCGAGCGGCCGGCTCATCTGGTGGGGCCCGCTCTACTTCGCCGCGTTCGGCGGCAACTACCTGAACCTGGTCTTCTGCCAGCTGAATCTGATTGCGCTCCTCTTCATCTGGCTCTACTGGCGGCAGGTCCGGGCTTCCCGACCCACGGGCATGTCCGGGGCCGTCCTGGTGTTGGGCTCCCTGGCCAAACCGCACTACGGGCTGCTCGCGTTCGGAGCAGCGCCGAAACCGGGCCTCCGCATCATTCTCGGCGCGTCGATCGCCGGCGCCGCGCTGTTCCTTGCGAGCCTCCTGTTGCTGCCCGGCGGCCTTTGGAGCTCATGGATCGAGCATGTGCTCTCCGAGACCTCCTACACGGCGCTCCCAGGGGGGCGAAGCTCCATCGCGGCGCCGTGGAACCGATCCGTGCCCGGCCTGATCGCCCGGCTCTTCGTCCCCAACAAGTTCAGTGCTCCCCTTGTCGACAGCCCTGCAACTGCGGAATATCTCTCGACCGCGGTGATACTGACCCTGTTGGTGGTATCGGCCTGGGCGCTCTATCGGTCGATGCGGAGGATGGACCGCGGACCCAGGGACCGGGACCTCGAGCTGTCCGTGCTCTCACTGTTGGCCTTCCTGGCCTCTCCGGCGAGCTGGACCCATCACCTCGTCATGCTCCTGCCAGCGGCGCTGGTCATGCTGCGCGACGTCGTGCTCGACCCCGCCGAGCCCCCGTCGCGACGGCTGGCGGTTGGGCTGACCCTGGCGCTCGTCGCGGTCACCTTCGAGGACTTGATCCCGCGCGAGATTCGGACCTCGTCTCTGGCGTTGATGAGCCTGATGACGGTCGCGATCCTCGGCCTGTGGGCGCTGACCGTTGCCCGGTTGCTGCGACGATCCGCTGCCGCCTCATGACAGGCGAGCTGCAGCGCCCCCCCGTCCCAGGGCGGAGGCCGGCGCACCGAACGAGCGCATCGCAATCCTCGGCGCGGGGATCTCCGGGCTGAGCCTCGGTTGGCTCCTGTCTCGCCAAGGAAGGCAGGTCACGCTGTTCGAGGCCAGCGATCAGACCGGTGGGTTGGCGCGGACCTTCCAATGGCACGGGCTGCCTTGCGATCTGGCCCCGCACCGACTGCACACCGGCGACAGAACGATCCTATCGGAGATCCAGCGCCTGGTTCCCCTGCGCAAGTTCGAGCGGCGCAGCCGCATCCTGATGCGGGGAAAGCAGATCCGGGATCCGATCAACCCGCTCGAACTCCTCGTTCGCTTCTCGCCCAGGGTCGGCCTCTCGCTCGTGTGGGGCTACTTGAACAGGCCGAGTCTGCCGGAGGATTCCTTCGAGCACCTGGCGCTCAACCGCTACGGCAGGGGTCTCTACGACTTCTTCTTCGAACCCTACACGCGCAAGCTGTTCGGCGTACCGCCACCGGATATCTCCGTCACCTGGGGGCGGGAAAAGCTACGTTCGTCTGGACTGCTCGACGCCCTCAGAGGCGACTCCAAGACGTTCTTCAAGACCTTCTGGTACCCAAGTCAAGGCGGCTATGGCGCCATCGGCGACGCCATGCTTGCCCGGATTCGGGGCGACGTGCTTCTCGAATCCCCGGTCACCGGATTCTCCGCGGCCGGCGGGCGCATCCAGTCGGTGCATTATCGACGCCATGGCGTGGACTGCCGCTTCGACTGCGACCGGGTCTTCTCGACCATTCCGGTAACCCGGCTCGCCCGCCTCTTCGGGGCCGATCTCGCGCTGCGGTTTCGCGGCGTCCAGTTGGTCTACATCAATGTTCGCAGGCCCCGGGTGATCCCCTACCACTGGGTCTATTTCGGAGACGGCGACGTCCCCATCAACCGCATCGCCGAGATCAAGCACTTCCATCCGGACCTGCCGGCGACCGGCAACAGCGTGCTCTGCGCGGAGGTCACCCGGGAGACGGCCAGGCCGGTCGACGACACCCTCGCCGCGCTCAGGCGCTACCGCTTGCTCGACGAGCGCGACGTGGACGACACCCTGGTGCTACCGGAGCCCTTCGGCTACCCGGTCTACGACCGTGGCTTCGAGGCCGCGAAGGCGGAGGCGGATGCCCTGTTTCGCCGCTATGGAAATCTCCACCGCGTCGGGCGCAACGCGGAGTTCCGACACATCGAGCTGGACGAGGACCTTGCCTCGGCCATTGAGTGTCTCGAGTCCATCTACGGGTGGGCGTTCCCGTAGTGCGCTCACCGGCCGTCAGCACTCGGAGTCACAACCGGTGACCGTCCAGCCATTGCTCCACGCAACGGCGGGTGGCGGCGCTGACTGGCTGATTGTGGGCGCACAGGAGCTCACCCACCTGCCAGCGACCGGACATGCGCTCAATGGAGAGGGTGGCGCGCTGGGGGCGCAATACACGGTAGATGAAGGTATCGCCTGAAGCGACCCGCTCGGCATAGCCGGCGACGCAGTTGTTCTGTTGCCGGCCCTCCTCGACGAGGGCCCGCGGGGCGCGCAAGGGCAGGATATCCTCGCCGCCGGGTATGGGCGGGGGCGGGAAGCGGCATGCCGCGAGTCGCGAGTCGCGCAGCCGCACGTAGTCCCGCGTCAGGTCCTCGTGTGTCTCGCGGATGCGGGCGCGCGTCTGAAAGCGCCGTCGCGACAGGTCGACGCCCAACGCATCGGCCATTTGCAGGGCGTCGGTCAGCTCCCGGAACACGAATGGAAAATAGGTCTCCCGGGGATCGGCCTGCACCTCCTCCAATAGGGTCGGGGTGATCAGCCTCCGCAGCTGTGGGTCCATCGCCAGCGACAGCGCGCCGATACCGAGGGACGGCAGATGGCCCAGAACCTTCAGTGCCCCTTCATCCGCCAGCAGCCGCGGCAGCTGGCGCACGAGATCCCGCCCCATACTCGCGGGGCGTACCTTCGAGAGCGCCTTACAGGCCCGCCTGCTGTCCGGCAGACCCAGCGCGGTCATCATCACCGGCTGCCGACATGCCGCAAGATCGCGGACCTGCCGATCGTCCCCCCCACGCCCACTGGCGAGCCACAGCGCGAGGCAGTAACCGAGCGCCGGATTTCCATCGAGCAGGTCGCCCGCCGGGCCGAGGGCCAGCAGCAGGCGCAGCAGCGGGAGATGGTCACCGCGGAAGGGCTCCACACGACGGGCCGCCCCCCTGGGGCAGGCGAATCGGAATCCATGGAAGGCCCGACCGCGGCGCTCGGCCGGGCTTTGCCGCCGGCGTGGCGTGACGGTATCCCCATCCATGCCGTCGGCAAGCGGCAGCGCAAGCTGCAACAGCCCGGCCTTGGGGACGCGGGCCTTGCGCCGTGACCGATAGGGACGGATCAAGGGATAGTCTGGGCCGAACACCCGCCAGCGGGTGTCGCCTTCCTGCTTGCGCACCGCGGTCAGCTCCGGCCACGCCTTGATCACCTGCACCTCGCGGGGGTGGAAGACATAGAGCGTCCCGTCTTTGAAGCGGGCATCCAGACGTGAATCCGACATGGGCGAGGGCGAACAGGACAGCGGTCGCCCGAGGATAGTTGACGCCGGTCTCAAATCGTAAGCCCGTCGAGCCCCCTGCCCTGCCCCGAAGTCCACTGCGAATCGACTGGAGCCTTCCCCTGCCCGGCGGCCAAGGCGCTTTCGCCCACCCCTGCCCGCGGGAGCCCTGCCGGTCACCGTCGCGCGTTCCACCGGAACGTCCCGTGCCCGCGACTCACCCGCGCCGCTCTCCAGGCGGGGCGGGTGACTGCTCGGACATCTTCCTGCATTAACCGGCGATTAACATGCGATCATCCCATCTCCCTGCTTCGCCGAGTATCCGATGCGACCACACACCGTTTCCATCGCCCTCTCCGCCCTGCTCCCGCTGTCCGTCTCCGCTGTCTGTCCCGGCACGGCGACCCTGAGCTCGCTGGAATTCATCGGCATGGCGGCCCCGGCCAGCGCCGACGAGAAGGCCAGCGCCTACACCAGCGCCAAGGCCCGCATGACCTGCTCGGACGGGAGCACGAGCGAGGTGCCCCTGCGCTACCACGTCCTCTTCAGGACCGCGGACGCGCTCGGCGATGCCGTGGTCGGCGGTCTCTTCGACGCCTCTGGCAGACCCTTGACTGACCGGGACGGCCAGCTGGCCTCGGACGGACCGGACGGGACGTCCCTGATGCAGATCGAGGGTCTGAGCGTCCCCGGCGCCACCGGAACCCCCCTGGCCCTGGTCACCAATTTTGAGTACCGGGAGCTCCCGCCCAACGACGGATCGAGCACCGGCTCCTTCTGGTCGAAGCTGCCAACCACCATCGGTCTCACCCTGCTGGACCAGGACAAATCCACGGGTCTGCTGACCCCCAGGGTCTACCGGGCCGTCGACCTGTCCGGCATCCACGGCGGCTGGATCCATTGCGGCTCCACCCTCTCTAGCTGGGCGACCCACATCGGCTCCCAGGAGTACGAGCCAGACGCCAAGGTACGCGGCGGGGGCACCAAGTCGAAGGGCTCCGACGACAAGACAGACATCGCGAGCTTCAGCCGCTGGTACTTCGGCGACCCCGCGACGGCCAACGCCTACCACTACGGCATCGTGCCGGAGGTGAGGGTGTCGGCGGACGGAACCGCCGAGGTGCAGACGCACTACGCCCCCGGCCGCTTCGCCCGGGAGATGCAGATGGTCGCCGATGACGAGCGTACCTCCATCGCCGGGGATGACGGCAGGAACACGGGGCTCTTCCTATTCGTTTCGGACAAGCCCCGGGACCTCTCCGCCGGCACCCTGTACGCGGCCAAGCTGACCCAGACCGGCGCCGACGCCGGGGGCCGCTTCGACCTGACGTGGATCCGGCTGGGTCACGCCACGGATGGGGAGATCGCGTCCCTGGTGGACAAGGGCATCCGCTTCTCGGATATCTTCGAGGTGGCCGATACCGACCCCAACGATCCCTCCTTCAAGGAGGTCACCACCTATACGGGCACCGAGTGGCTCAAGCTCAGGCCCGGCATGGAGCAGGCCGCCGCCTTCCTGGAGACCCGTCGCTATGCGGCGCTGCTCGGCGCCACCACCGAGCTCTCCAAGACGGAATACGTCGCCTACAACGCGGCGGACAGGCGCTTCTACCTCACCATCTCCCGGGTCGAGGCCGGCATGGCGGACGATGCCGGCGACATCCGCTTGACCCGAAACGACGGCGGCATGGTCCTGGAGTTGGCGACGGCCGCCAACGTGAAGGACAGCGAGGGCAACCCCATCGACAGCGACCGGGTCGGTGTCACCCTGAGCGCGATCCCGGAGCTCGTGGGCGGCTGGATGGGCAAGGACCAGAAGGACGCGGAGGGCAACACCTGCGCCCAGGGCAAG
>JBAPYD010000184.1:0-10402 GCA_049284555.1 Chromatiaceae bacterium
CCCCGCCGCGCGCAGGGGCCCCAAGCCGGCCAGGGTGGCGGTGATCCCCCCCGCCTCGTCCAGGGTCGGCACGATGATGGACAGCCTCACCCGGGCGCCGGCGGGCTGGGATCCGCCAGGGCCCCGCCGCAGCTGCTCCCCTGTCCGGCGGTGCAGCCGTAGCAATGGTCTGCCACCGCGATGGGGGCGCCGGCGAAGTCGGTGCGGAGCAGATCACGCAGATGGGCCCTCGCCCCTGCGGGCACCGGACCCAGGGGAAGGCCGAGCTGCTGGTTGAAGTCGCAGTCGAACAGCCACCCCTGCCAGTCGACGCTCACCAGGTCCCGGCACATCACCTGATCCAGGTTCGTGGGGCAGAAGCCCTCCTTGAGCAGGGCGAGGTAGGCGGCGAAGCCCCCCTTGGAGACCAGGGCACTGCCGAAGCGCTGGATCGGCATGTTGGTCAGGACGTAGAGCCGGTCGAAGCGGATGCCGTGGCGCTCCCACAGCTCGCGCTTGTAGGCCGCCTCGAGCCCCGGCTGATCCGGGGGCAGGCTGGCATCCCCGGGGTTGTAGACGAGATGGAGCCCGAGCCCCGAGCCGGGCCGGCCATAGCCCAGGGCGTTGAGCCGCTCGAGGCCCGCGATGCTGCGCGCGTAGACGCCGCGGCCGCGCTGGCGGTCCACGTTGTCCTCCAGATAGCAGGGCAGCGAGGCGACGACCTCCACCCCCTGCCCGGCGAGGAACGCCGCCAGGTCCTCCTGGCCGGGCTCCGAGAGGATCGTCAGGTTGCAGCGATCGATCACGTGGGACCCCAGGGCCCGCGCCGCGCGCACCAGGGAGCGGAAGCGGGGGTGCAGCTCCGGTGCCCCGCCGGTGAGGTCCAGGGTCGGGAGGCCCCGCGCGGCGAGGACTTCGGGGATCAGATCCAGGTCGGCGTCCGCCATCTGCTCGGTCCGGCCGGGCCCGGCGTTGACGTGACAGTGGACGCAGCTCTGGTTGCAGCGATAGCCGAGGTTGACCTGGAGGGTCTTGATGGACCGACGGTGCGGGCGAGGGAAGTCACTGTCGCTCAGCAGGGGGAGGGTGTCATGCATGGGTCTCCTCCGCGCTCGGCGAGCCGCACGACCGCGTAGAATGACGGTCTAAGCCGACATTATATCTACCAGGAAGTCGCCGACAGCCATGGCGCCCGTGGGGATGCGAGCCGGTCGGACCTGGGCTTGGACAGGGCCCCGCAAGGGTGTGCGAGAATCGCCCGATGCCGACCCACCGGCGCGCGTTCGCCGCCCTGCACCCTCCCGACTAGCAACCAGCAACTAGCCACTGCCAACCACATCGCCGACACGACAACCCCATGCTCGCCTGGATCGACCGCCTGCCAATCGCCGTGCTCGTCGCCGCTGCCCTGACCCTCGGGCTCGCCCCGTTCGTCCCGGAGCCCCATGTCTGGGAGAAGCTCAAGCTCCTGGCCGCCGGCGACCTGGTGCGGCCCATCGACATCTTCGACCTCGTCCTGCACGGCGCCCCCTGGGTCCTGCTCGCCATCCGGCTGGCCCGGGCCTACCGGTCCCCCACGCGATGAGTCCCGCCGACCCGCTGCTGTTCGTCTACAACGCCGACAGCGGCCTCTACAACACCCTGGCGGACATCGGCCACAAGCTGTTCTCCCCGGGCACCTACCAGTGCCAGCTGTGCGCCATCACCCATGGCCTGCTCTGGGAGCGGGAGCAATGGCGGGGCTTCGTGGAAACGCTTGGGGTGCCCTGCGAGTTTCTGCACCGCGACCAGTTCCGCGAGCGCTTCCCCGCGTGTGCGGCGCCGCTGCCCGCGGTCTTCCGGCTGACCCGGGGCAGCCCCGAGCAATGCGCCAGCGCCGCCGACATCGCGGCCTGCCCCGGGCTTGCGGACCTCATGGCCCTGATCCAGCGCCGTTGCATCGCCGACCCCGCGGGTGGGGTGACGCCCTAGGGAGCCGCTGATCCATGGCGCGTCCCGAACGGGGCAGAAGCGGGACTTGCGATCGAAGATCAACCGCGTCGTTGAGCGATGGGCACGCTTCTGTGGCCGTTCGCCCGTCCATCCAAGGCGCCGACCTGTGGAGACTCCAAACCCGTGGACACGTTCGTCCAGACCCACGAGGCGGCCATCCGCCTCGGCGCCTTCCTCGGCATCTTCTCCATCATGGCCCTCTGGGAGGTGCTGGCGCCCCGCCGGGCGCTGACCGTCTCCAAGCCGCTGCGCTGGGCGAGCAACCTGGGGCTGGTGGTCCTCAACACCCTGGTGCTGCGTCTGCTCTTCCCCGCCGCGGCGGTTGGGGTGGCGGCGGTCGCCGCCGAGCGGGGCTGGGGGCTGCTCAACATCCATCCCCTGCATCCGGCCCTGGCCCTGGTGCTGGCGGTGGTGGCTCTGGACCTGGTGATCTGGATGCAGCACGTCCTGGTGCATGCGGTTCCGGCCCTGTGGCGCCTGCATCGGGTGCACCACGCGGATCTGGACTACGACCTGACCACCGGGGCGCGCTTCCACCCCCTGGAGATCGTCCTCTCCATGCTGATCAAGTTCGCGGCCATCCTGGTGCTGGGGCCCTCGGTGGTGGCGGTGGTGCTCTTCGAGGTGGTGCTGAACGCCACCTCCATGTTCAATCACGGCAACGTGCGCCTGCCGCCCTGGCTCGACCGGCGGCTGCGCTGGATCCTGGTGACCCCGGACATGCACCGGGTGCATCACTCGGTCGAGGACGACGAGACGAACTCGAACTTCGGGTTCAACCTGTCCCTCTGGGACCGGCTCTTCGGCACCTATCGCGATCAACCGCGGGCGGGCCACGCGGGCATGACCATCGGCATCCGGGACCATCGGGACCCCCGCGAGGTCTCCCGCCTGCCGGGCATGCTGGCCCTGCCCTTCCGTGGCGCGGTCACTGACTACGCCATCAACCGGCGCCAGTGGTCCGATCCATCGACCCAGGGCGGAGAGCCCAAATGAGCCAGCGGCTGGCGCGCGTCCTCGGCGCGCTCGCGCTTGCCGGGGCGATCGGGCTCGCCTTCCTCTATCGGGACCGGCTCGATATCGCGACCCTGGAGGCCTGGGTGAGCGCCGCGGGGGCGGCCGGCCCCCTGCTCTTCATCGGGCTCTATGCCGCCGCCACGGTCCTGTTCCTGCCCGGGTCGCTCCTGACCCTCGCGGGGGGTGCCCTCTTCGGTCCCCTGGGGGGCACGCTGTTCAACCTGGTGGGCGCAACACTCGGGGCAGGCCTGGCCTTCCTGGTCGCCCGCTACCTGGCCGGCGACTGGGTGCAGGCGCGCGCCAAGGGGCTGCTCGCCCGCCTGGTCCAGGGCGTGGAGGCCGAGGGCTGGCGTTTCGTCGCCTTCACGCGGCTGGTCCCCCTCTTTCCGTTCAACCTGCTGAACTATGTGCTGGGGCTCACCCGCATCCCCTTCCTGCACTACCTGTTCGCGACCCTCGTCTTCATGCTCCCGGGGGCCGTCGCCTACACATACCTGGGCTACGCGGGCCGCGAGGCGATTGCCGGCGGCCAGGATCTGATCCAGAAGGGGCTCACCGCCCTCGCCCTGCTCGCCGTGGCGGCCTTCCTGCCGCGGCTGGTGGCGAGGCTGCGCCGGGGACCGGGGTCGTCGTCTCCCTGAGGGCCGATACGGGTAGGTCGGGCTTCAGCCCGACTACATTGAGTTGATTGTCTGACCGCCTAGCCCGGATAGCTTCACGGTCTCCGGGTTACTCCCCAGCCCAGGTCCGGCCAGACGATGACCGAAGACGCTCACCCCGTCGCGGTGCGGATCCACTCCACCCGCTTGCGCATCACCCCGTAGTACACCACCGGGATCACCACCAGGGTCAGGACGGTGGAGACGAAGAGGCCGAAGAGCAGTGACACCGCCAGGCCCGAGAAGATCGGGTCGTCGAGGATGAAGACCGCCCCCGCCATGGCGGCCACCGCGGTGAGCGCGATGGGCTTGGCACGCACCACGGCGGAGTTGACCACCGCCTCGTCGAAGGGTCGGCCCTCGCGCACCTGCTGGTTGATGAAGTCCACCAGGAGGATGGAGTTGCGCACGATGATCCCGGCGAGCGCGATCATGCCGATCATGGAGGTGGCGGTGAACTTGGCCCCCAGGAGGGCATGGCCGGGCATGATGCCGATGATGGTCAGCGGGATGGGGGCCATGATCACCAGGGGCACCAGATAGCTTCGGAACTGGGCGACCACCAGCAGATAGATCAGGACCAGGCCCACCCCGTAGGCGATCCCCATGTCGCGGAAGGTCTCGTAGGTCACCTGCCACTCCCCGTCCCATTTGAGGCTGTACTCATAGGGATTGCCCGGCTGCTGGGTCAGCCACTGGGCGAGGCCCAGCTCGTCGCCGAGCCTCCCGGCGATCTCCGCCATTCCGTAGAGGGGGCTGTCGGTCTCGCCGGCCATGTCGCCGGTCACGTAGACCACGGGCAGCAGGTCCTTGTGGAAGATGCTGTGGGCCCGCTCGGTGGGGATCACGTCGACGATCTCGGACAGCGGGACCAGGGCGCCGCTCATGGAGCGCACGCGCAGGGCCAGGACCTGCTCCAGGTCGGACTTGTCCGCCTCGGCGTACTCCACCCGGATGGGCACCGCGTACTTCACGTTGGCGCCGTGCAGATAGGTCATGTCCTCGCCCTGGAGCACCGTCGCCAGCGCCTGGGACACGTCGCTCTGGGGGACACCCAGGCGCGCCGCCTTGGCCCGGTCCACCTCCACGATGAGCTTCCGGGAGGGGTACTCCACCGAGTCGTCCACGTCGACGATGTCCGGGGTGGCCTCGAAGATCGTGCGGATCTTGCGCGCCGCGTCGATCTGCCCGGCGTAGTCCAGTCCGTAGACCTCGGCGACCAGCGGGGACAGCACGGGCGGACCGGGCGGGATCTCCACGATCTTGGCGTTGCCATCGAAGCGCCGGGCGATCTCCTGCAGCGGCCCCCGCATCCTCAGGGCGATGGCGTGGCTCTGGTCCTCCCGGTGGTGCTTGTCCACCAGGTTGACCTGGATGTCGCCCAGGTTCGCGCCCGAGCGCAGGTAGTACTGGCGCACCAGCCCGTTGAAGTTGATGGGGGCGGCGGTCCCCGCGTAGACCTCGTAGTCGGTCACCTCGGGCACGGTCTCCAGGTACTCGCCCATCTCGGCCAGCACCCTGGCGGTCTGCTCCAGGCTGGTCCCCTCCGGCATGTCCAGCACCACCTGGAGCTCGCTCTTGTTGTCGAAGGGCAGCATCTTGAGGATCACGACCTTGCCGACCGCGAGCATCACGGACCCACCGATCAGCACCAGGATCCCCGCGAGCAACAGCCAGCGGTTCAGGTTGCCCCTGGAACCGCCCAGGAAGGGACCGATGACCGCGCCGAAGAAGCGCGCCATGGCACCCTCGGGAGACTCCCCCTCACCGTGATCGCCCCCATGGGCGTGATCCTGGCGCCCGTGGCGCCTGCCGATCATTAAGTTGGTCATCCAGGGGGTGAAGATGAAGGCCACCAGGAGGGAGAGCAGCATGCCGGTGGACGCGTTGATCGGGATCGGCGACATGTAGGGCCCCATGAGCCCGGTGACGAAGGCCATGGGCAGAAGGGCCGCGATGACGGTGAAGGTGGCGAGGATGGTCGGTCCGCCCACCTCGTCCACGGCCCTCGGCATCAGCTCCAGCAGCTTGCGCCCGGCGTTGCTCTTCATCGCCAGGTGCCGGTGGATGTTCTCCACCACCACGATGGCGTCGTCCACCAGGATGCCGATGGAGAAGATCAGGGCGAACAGGGAGACGCGGTTGAGGGTGAAGCCCCAGGCCCAGGAGGCAAAGAGCGTCAGGGCCAGGGTGACCACCACGGCGGCGCCCACGATGATCGCCTCGCGCCAGCCGATGGCCAGCCAGACGAGCAGGATGACCGAGGCGGTGGCGAATACGAGCTTGCTGATGAGCTTCTTCGCCTTGTAATCGGCCGTGGCCCCGTAGTTGCGGGTGATCGTCACCTCCACCCCGTCGGGGATGAAGGTGCCTTCAAGCTGCTGGAATCGGTCGATGACGCGCTGGGCCACCTGGACCGCGTTAACCCCCTCCTGCTTGGCCACGGCGATGGTCACCGCCGGGGTGGTGCCCTTCAGGTCGATACCGACGTGGTGAGCCCCCGGGCCGCCGCCCATCCAGACATAGTCGGCGGGCTGCTGGGGCCCGCGCTCGATGGTGGCCACATCGCGCAGGTACACGGGCCGCCCCGCGTGCAGGCCAACCACCAGATCGGCGATCTGGTCCGGTGAGCTGAGGAACGTGCCGGCCTGGAGCAGGATCTCCTGGTTGTCCGAGGTCACCTCCAGGTTGTCCGCGATCACATTGCCCCCCTGGAGCGAGCGGCGCAGATCCGTGATGTCGATCCCGTAGCCCGCCAGGGCCTGGGGGTGCAGCAGGACACGCACCACCTGACCGGGCATGCCCACCGTGTAGACATCCCGGGTACCGGGCACGCGCTTGATCTCCTGCTCGATGGCATGGGCCACCTGACCCAGCTCATAGGCGCCCCTATCCGGGTCCTTGGACCAGAGGGTGGCGGTGATGATGGGCACGTCGTCGATCCCCTTGGGCTTGACGATCGGCGCGCCCACGCCGAGGTTTCTCGGCAGCCAGTCCTGGTTGGACAGGACCTTGCTGAACAGGCGCACCACCGCATCGGTGCGGTCCTCACCCACCTTGAACTGGACCGTGATCACGGCCATGCCCGGCCGGGAGACCGAGTAGACGTGCTCGATTCCCCGGATCTCCGAGAGGACCTGCTCGGCGGGGCCCGCCACCAGGTGCTCGATCTCGCTCGCGGAGGCCCCGGGGAAGGGGACGAAGACGTCGGCGAAGGTGACGTTGATCTGGGGCTCCTCCTCGCGGGGCGTCACCAGGACCGCGAACACCCCCAGCAGCAGGCCCAGCAGGGCC
This sequence comes from Chromatiaceae bacterium, assembly GCA_049284555.1. Lineage (GTDB taxonomy): Bacteria > Pseudomonadota > Gammaproteobacteria > Chromatiales > Chromatiaceae > Thiodictyon. Next base: position 6,942 of record JBAPYD010000184.1, read on the forward strand.
AGCAGGGGCGTGATCTCCGTGTTCTGAAAGCGCTCCGCGATGCGGCCCGAGATGCCGAGGCGCTCAGCCATTGTGCTCCCCCGCCCCGGTCACATGGCGCTCCGGCGCCTGGCTCTTGAGGACGACTCCGGCGGCGATCGGGTCGAGGGCGACCCGCTCGCCCTCGGTCAGGCCGGCGAGGACCGCCACGGCCCCGTCCAGGCTGCGGCCCAGTCGGATCTGGCGGAAGTGGACATGGTCTCCCTCGCCCACGACGTAGACGCCGGTGACCTCCGAGCGGTAGACCACGGCCTCCTTGGGGATCACCAGGTCCTGCTTCTCCCCGACGACGAAGCCGGTCTTCACGTACATGCCGGGGAAGAGCACCCGGGCCTCCTCCGGCAGATCCACCCGGACCTTGAACGTATTGGAGCCCGGATCGGCGAACGGGAAGATCGTGATCTTCGCGCCCTCGACCACCTGCTCCTCGGGGAGATAGACCCGGACGACCCCGCCCCGACGCACCGCGGGGATCACGCTCTGGGGCACGTCCACGATCACCCGCAGCTCCTCCAGCGAGACACCGGTCATGACCGGCTGGCCGGGACTGGCGATCTCGCCCAGCTCGACATGGCGGTGGGTGACGATCCCGGAGTAGGGGGCGCGGATCTGGGTGTACTGGAGCTGCTCCTGGGCCTGCTCCAGGCGCGCCGTGGCCGCGTCGAGGGCCGCGTTGGCGCTCTCCAGATCCGCGGTGGTCTGGTCCATGGCCGAATCGGAGACGTTCTTGGTCGCGTAGAGCCCCTTGACGCGGTCGTACTCATCCTTGGCCTGCTGGAGCTTGGCGTTCGCCGACTTCAGGTCCGCGGCCGCCTGCGCCACCCGGGCGCGGTGCTCGGTGTCCTTGAGCCGCGCGACCACCGCCCCCTTCTCGACGAAGTCATCGACGTCGTAGAGGATCTCCTCCACCTGACCCTGGGTCTGGGCCGAGACGGTGGTGCGGTTGACCGCCTCCACCACCCCGTCCAGCCGGTACTCCCGGGGCACGGTGCGGTACTCCGCCGAGGCCGTCGCCAGCCCGGCGTCCGGGGATTCGGCCTCGCCCGGGGCCTGCGGCTGCGCAAGCCCCACGGCGCTGAAGGCCAACAAGGCGGCCAGGGCCGCCGAACGCGTGTGGTGGTGCATGGGGGATACCCGATTAAATATTAGTTATCTCTTATATACTCGCTTTTTATATTTATTTCAAGGACTTTCATAATATCGGCCCCTTGGCGATGGGCAGCCGGGGGCAGCCGGCACGCGATGGAGGATCTCGACACCCGCCAGGGGGATCAAGGGGGCTCGCTCCTGGCTCTCGTATCTTTGGGTCACCGAAAGATAGACGGGACTGGGGTAAGTGGCGAGTGGCGAGCAGGCGCACTCGACGCCGCGGCCTCCCGGTTGGCATGATCTGCGCCTCAGATCGCGCCAGGTCGAGGTCGCCGCCCCCCGGATGCGTGCGCGGGGATGGCGGCATTCAATCCGATTGAGCCAGGGGGAAGTCCATGGGTGGGTTGTTTCGGATCTTGGGCTTCCTGCCCTTCGTCTCGATGATGTTCCTGAACGCCTTCGTGGACCTCGGCCACAAGATCATCATCCAGAACACCCTGTTCAAGACCTTCGACGGTGATGCCCAGATCCTGCTGACGGCCATCGTCAACGCCCTGATCCTGCTCCCCTTCGTCCTGCTCTTCACGCCCTCCGGCTTCCTCGCCGACCGCTTCCCCAAGAACCGGGTCATGCGGGTCAGCGCCTGGGCCGCGGTCACCCTCACCCTGGCCATCACGGTCTTCTACTATCTCGGCTGGTTCTGGGCCGCCTTCGCCATGACCTTCCTGCTGGCGGTCCAGAGCGCCTTCTACTCGCCCGCCAAATTCGGCTACATCAAGGAGCTGGTGGGCAAGGAGTCCCTCGCGGCGGCCAACGGCTGGGCCCAGGCCACCGCCACCACGGCCATCCTCACCGGGATCTTCGTCTTCTCCATCCTGTTCGAGGGGCGCCTGGCGGGTCAGAGCTACGGGAGCCCCGGAGAGGTCATGCACCTCATCGCCCCCGTGGGCTGGTTCCTGGTGCTGGGGGCCCTGATCGAGCTCGGGCTGGCCTATCGTCTTCCCCTCACCCAGCCCGGACAGGAGCTGACCTTCGCCTGGGGCGACTATCGCAGCGGGCGCTACCTGCGGCAGAACCTGCGCTCGGCCTGGGACAACCGGGTGATCTGGCTGTCCATCATCGGGCTCGCGGTCTTCTGGTCCATCTCCCAGGTGATCCTGGCCGTGTTCCCCGCCTTCGCCAAGGAGACCCTGGGGGAGACCAACACGGTCGTGATCCAGGGAATGCTGGCCTGCTCCGGCGTCGGCATCATCCTGGGCTCCGTGGTCGCCGGGCGGGCCTCGCGGGGCCATATCGAGACGGCCCTGGTCGCCATCGGGGCCATCGGGATCGCCATCGCCCTGTTCATCCTGCCGGGGCTGCCGACGATCTGGATGCACGGGGTCAACTTCCTGGTGCTGGGCTTCCTGGCGGGCCTCTTCCTGGTGCCCCTGAACGCGTTGATCCAGTTCAACGCGGGGGAGGCGGGACTGGGCCGGGTGCTGGCGGCCAGCAACTTCATCCAGAACCTGTGGATGCTGGCCTTCCTGGCGATCACGGTCGTGGCGGCCAAGGCCGAGGTGGGGGCCCTGGCCCTCATGGTCGGACTGGCGGGTGTGGCCCTGATCGGTGCCCTCTACACCCTCTACCAGCTGCCCCAGTCCCTGGTGCGCTTCCTGATCGCCCGTCTCCTGGCGACGCGCTACCGGCTCAACGTGATCGGCCTGAAAAACCTGCCGGCCCAGGGCGGGGTGCTCATGCTCGGCAACCACATCAGCTGGGTGGATTGGGCCATGGTGCAGATGGCGAGCCCCAGACCGGTACGCTTCGTCATGGAGCGGGAGATCTACGAGCGCTGGTACCTCAAGCGCTTCCTGGACTTCTTCGGGGTGGTGCCGATCTCCCGGGGCAGCAGCCGCCAGGCGATCAAGACGGTCTCGGAGCTGCTGAACCAGGGCGAGGTGGTCTGCCTCTTCCCGGAGGGCACCATCAGCAAGAACGGCCAGCTCTCCGAGTTCAAGCGGGGCTTCGAGCTGGCGGCCCGGGCGGCCGGCTCCGGCGTGATCCTGCCCTTCTATCTCAGGGGGCTCTGGGGCAGCCGATTCTCCTATGCGAGCGAGAAGCTCAAGGAAGGCCGCCGGGAGGGCCGGGCGCGCAACGTCGTCGTCGCCTTCGGCCCCACCCTCCCCCTGGACGCGGGCGCCGAGCGGGTGAAGCAGGCCGTCTTCGAGCTCTCGGTCAGCTCCTGGCAGACCTACGTGGCCGGACTCCCCACCCTGCCCCAGGCCTGGATGACCGCGGCCAAACGGGCACCTGGTGCCGTCGCCGTGACCGACTCGGCGGGGCCCAGCCTG
>JBAPYD010000185.1:0-1610 GCA_049284555.1 Chromatiaceae bacterium
CGGCAGACCTGTGCGACATAAGGGAAGTCGACATAGTCGTTGAGGGCGGTACTGGCGAGTAATCGACGGTGCTCCAAGCGGCCGTGGCCCTTATCAAGGGTCTCGGCGCACAGGGGGGAAATGCGCCGGGCTCAGTGCCTTGAGGTCGGCATAGAGGGTGGGCTGATTCTCCTTGACGGTGAGCAGATAGTGGGCCTGCTTGTCCTCGACCAAAAAGCGCGCGGTTTCGCGTTGGGTATGCAGGGCATCGGCGGTGACGACCCGGCCGTTGAGTTCAAGGGGCTCGAGCAAGGGTTTGATCTCGGGGATCTCATTGGTCTTCGCTGGAATCTCGCGCTGGGCGACGGTGACGCCCTGGCCTTGGAGGAAGGCGCTGAGCAGATGCACCCGGGAGCCGTCTTCGCGCACAGCCCGGCGCAAGCTCTTGCCGTCGACGGCCACGGCCTCGCCGGGCTCGGAGAGGCCCAAGAGCCAGTCGCTCAAACTGGCATCGACGCTCGCCACATCGGCGCTTTGCAGGATGCGGCGAATGGTCGGCTCCGAGGGTGGCTCGAAGCGCCTGGTGGTTGGATTGTGGCGCGCTCGCAAGCGCTTGAGCTGCTTCTGGGTCAGGCGAGAAGCCCACTCGGCGATGGCGGTATAGCCGCGACTGCCGGCGAGCACGGCGGCGATGGCGATGGTCAATACCGTGGCCTGGCGATGACGCTGCCCGCGGGCATGGCGGCAGTCGGGCAATGCCCGCAGGCGCTGGTGGAGATCCTCCATCTGAGCGCTGCTCAAGGAGACGCGTTGCATGGGTGCACTCCAGGCTGGGGGCAGTTGCGGGGCACACAGCAGGGCGCGGGCACACCGATGCAAGGGATAGACGAGCACCTGTTTTGGTCGGCCGTGGGCCGTGTAGCGTCCGTTGTGGCGTGCGAACCCGCGCGTGTTGCCCAGCGCCTGCCAGTTGGCGGCGCGGTAACAGGCACCGGTGAAGCGAGCGGTATCGACGAAGGTCTCGGCCAGCAGCAACGGGTGGCCATGAATCTGGCGCCAATCCTCCGAGAGGCGACGCAGATTCAGCGCGAGCACCCGCGAGGCCAGATTGGGCAGATGGGCATCGGGTAAGATCAGAAACCGGGCGTTGTTGGCAAGCAAATGCAGGCGCTGGTAGTGCAGTACCCGCGGCCAACCGATCCAGGCATCGCGCGCGGCACTCTTGAGCGCTGCCGCTTGCCAACCGAGCAGGGCAAGCCAGCGCTCATCGGCCTCGGCAACGTAACGCAGTGTCTTGCCGAACAGTGACCGGAAACCGAGGTAATGATGGCGATCAACCAGCGCGTCCCACTGTCCCCGTTCCTCGGGGCGAATCAGGCGTACGCACACGCGCTGGAGCCGTTGCGCGTTCTCGCCTTGGGGATGGGGGCAATCGCCGACCATAGCTGCCTTTTTACGGCATTTGTGGCCGAATGTCCAGTTCCCGAGGGAACTAGAAATAACTCAACGGGCTACCGCTGAACTTGGCGGAGCCCTGGGGATGGGGTGGCTTTACCACCCAGGATCTCAAGCGCTGCCGCTTCATGGCGCGTCTCACCGCGTTGACCTACAACTGGTGGAGCCTGTTCGTA
>JBAPYD010000186.1:0-1935 GCA_049284555.1 Chromatiaceae bacterium
CCCCCCAGATGGACCGCGTAGCTGCCCCGGTCGGGGATGGTCCCGGCATTGAGCCGGGTGAGCAGGGCCGCCCCCTTGCGGGCGCTCAGGGTGTCGGTTGATCGGTCCCAGGCGAGCAGGGGCCGAAGCTCGGCGAAGTCGCTCGACGGGTAGCGGCCGGAGAGCATGTCGAGCACGGACTCCAGGGCGGTGCGCGTCAGGCCCCGGTAGGGACCGGCCCGGGCCACCAGGGCATGGAGCGCATCGACCCGCTGTTCCCCGGAGACACATTGGGCGGCGAGCTGCTGGGCCAGGACATCGAGGGCGTTGCGGGGCATGCGCAGGGGCTCCAGCTCCCCGGCCAGCATGCGTCTGGAGATCACCGCGCACTCCAGGAGGTCCCCCCGGAACTTGGGGAAGATGAGCCCCCGGCTCACCTCCCCCACCCCGTGACCCGCCCGGCCGACACGCTGCAGCCCCCGGGCCACGGATCCCGGAGACTCCACCAGGAGCACCTGGTCCACCGCCCCCATGTCCACCCCCAGCTCCAGGGAGCTGGTGGCGACGATGCCCCTGAGGGTCCCCCGCTTCAGGGACTCCTCGATCTCGGCGCGCTGCTCGTGGCTCACGCTGCCATGGTGGGCCCGGACCAGATCGGGGACCTGCTCGTCCTCGGCCCCCTCCTGTTCCACATCCGCCCTGGCCAGCTCGTTCAGCCGCTGGCTCAGGCGCTCGCAGAGCCCCCGGCTGTTGACGAAGCAGATGGTGGATCTGTGGGAGCGGATCGCATCCAGCAGGGCCGGGTAAATGGCCGGCCAGATCCCCTTCTCCGCGGGGGGCCGGGCCATCCGCTGGGCGTAGAGGGCGCCCAGGATGGAGCCCCCCTCCAGGCCCAGGGCGGAAATCTCCGCCGCCGGCCCCGGCGGGCGCTCCATATCGGGTACCGGGACCCGCACCTGGAGGTCGAGACGGGGCGGGGCCGCCGCGTCCACGATCTCCACGGGTCGGTCGCCGCCGAGGAACAGGGCCGCCTCGGCCAGAGGATTGACGGTGGCCGAGAGACCAATGCGCTGGGGGTCGCGCTCGCACAGGGCGGCCAGCCGCTCCAGGGACAGGGCCAGGTGGGCCCCCCGCTTGGTGGGGGCCAGGGCATGGACCTCGTCCACGATGACGGTGTGCACCGTCCTCAGGTGCTCGGCGAAGCGAGAGCCGAGCAGCAGGTAGAGGGACTCAGGGGTGGTCACCAGGATCTCGGCGGGCTCCTTGAGCTGGCGCCTGCGCTCGTCCTGGGGGGTATCCCCCGTGCGCATGGCCACCCGAGGGAACCGCGCCGACGCGCCCAGGGCCTCCGCCGCCCGCGCCACGCCCACCAGCGGCGCCCGCAGGTTCCGCTCGATATCGTATACGAGCGCCTTCAACGGCGAGACGTACAGCACCCGCACGCCCGCCGTCTTGTCCTCGATGGGTGCGCGCATCAGCCGGTCGATGGCCCAGAGAAAGGCCGCCAGGGTCTTGCCGCTGCCGGTGGGGGCGGTGATGAGGCAGTGAAGGCCCGCCGCGATCACCGGCCAGCCCCGGGACTGGGGCGCGGTGGGCCCCGGGAAGCTCTGGCCGAACCAGCGGCGGGTGGCAGGGGAGAACACGTCCATGGCGATCAGATGGGGGCGCAGGTGCGCAGGCGGATCAGCCCATCGTCAAGCCTTGGGCGGGAACCGCCGATCGAGCGCCCCCGGCCAAGGGCACGCGAGGCCCCCGTTCCCCTGTTCGCGTTCATTCGCGTTCATTCGCAGACCAATCATCGTTATCCCCGAGGGCAAGCACCAGCTCACGCAGCCGGACGCGATCGCGCTTGCCGGACCCCAGGGTCGGCAGCTCGGACAGCCGGACGAAGCCCCTGGGCCGCTCCGCTCCCGGCAGGTGCTCCCGACACCAGGCGTCGAGCGCCCGGGCCTCGGC
>JBAPYD010000187.1:0-2320 GCA_049284555.1 Chromatiaceae bacterium
GGTCTGGTGCCCGTGGATCACCGCGAGGCGCCCGCCCGGCAGGTCGATCTCCAGGCGTTCCGGAAGCTCCGGAAGCAGGGCGCGGTGGCACTCGGGCCACTTGGCAGGGACGTCGTTGTTGCCCAGCACCGCGTGCAGGGAACCGGCGCCGGGCCTGAGCCGCGCGGCAATCGCCTCCAGCACCTCACCGCCGCCGATGTCCCCACCGTGGACCGCCAGATCGCAGGTCGCGACGACCTCGAGCACCCGCGGGTCCACCGCGCCGTGGGTATCGGACAGGATGGCGACCCGCACCACGCCCGCCTCTTCGGGGCGCCGGACAGGGGTCTGGGGTCTATCCGATCCCATTCCCCTTGCCCCCTGCCTCTCGGTGGGACGTCGGATTGGTCCTCAGTCCACGGTCAGGGCGAGCTTGCCGGTGACGTGACCCTCCTCGATCAGCTTGTGGGCCTTCTGGACCTCGGCCAGGGGAAAGGTCTGGGACACGTGGATCTTGATGTCCCCCCGATCGATCATCTTGGCGCAGCGCCGGAGGATCTCCCCCTGGTGGGTCCTGGCCCGCTGCAGGTTGAACAGCATGGGGGTCAGCATCAGCTCCAGGCTGATGCGGAGGTTGCGGTTGCGCGCCTCCTTGAGGTCCAGGTCGGGGCCGGGGTCCAGGATGGTCACCAGGTCACCGTAGTGGGCCATGGCGGGGATGGTGCGGCGGAAGACCTCCGGGCCCACGGTGTCCAGGGCCACGTCGACGCCCCGCCCCTCGGTCCAGTCCATGATCGACTCCACCAGGTCCTCCTCCCGGTAATTGATGCAGTATTCGGCCCCCAGGGCATTGGCGAAGTCGGCCTTCTCCGGGCTGCTAACGGTGGTGCAGACCCGGGCCCCGGCCGCCCGGGCGATCTGGATGGCCACATGGCCCACCCCGCCGGCCCCCGCGTGGATCAGGACCGTCTGACCCGCGGAGAGCCGGGCGCGGTCATGCAGCGCCTCCCAGGCGGTGAGGAGCACCAGGGGGGCCGAGGCCGTCTGGACGAAGTCGATGCTGAGCGGCTTGGATTGGGCGAGCTGATTGTCGAGCACGATGTACTCGGCGTAGTTGCCGACCGGCCCCCCGAGGCCCCCGTGGCAGAACCAGACCTCGTCACCCGGCTTGAAGCGGGTCACCTCGGCGCCGGCCTCCTCCACCACCCCGGCGCCGTCGCAGCCCAGGACGGCCGGGAGTCCGTCCGGGAGCAGGGCCCCGCGCTGGCGGATCTTGGTGTCCACCGGGTTGACGCCGGCGGCCTTGAGTCGCACTAGGATGTCGGCCGGCCCGGTGAGCTGCGGGCGCGGGCGATCTACGAGCTGGAGCACCGCGGGTCCGCCGGTCTCGCGCATCTCGATCACTTTCATAGAGCTACTCCTGGGTACAAAAAGGGGTACAAGACGGGGTACAAGATGGCCAAAAGGTTTGTCGCGCCAAACAGTAGCCGCCCGCTGGAAGGGCTGGCAACCCCATGAGCCGAGACGACATCCCGGACTTGGGGCCGGACTGGCGGGTCGATGCCCCGGCGCCAACGGGCTCGTCCCGATCCTGGACCCTGGTGCTGGCCCACGGGGCGGGGCAGGGGATGGACTCCCCCTTCATGGAGCTCATGACCCGACTGATCGCCGCCAGGGGGATTCGGGTCCTGCGCTTCGAGTTTCCCTATATGCAATCGATGCGCCGCACCGGGACCCGCCGTCCGCCGGATTCGGCGAGCCGGTTGACGGCCGCCTGGCACCAGGCCCTGGACCGACTCGCCGAGCACGGCCTGGAGCCCGATCGATTGCTGATCGGCGGCAAGTCGCTCGGGGGGCGCATGGCGAGCCTGGTGGCGGTGGAGCGTCCGGTCGCCGGGCTGGTCTGTCTGGGCTACCCCTTCCATCCGCCCGGGAGGCCCGGGCAGACGCGGGTCGAGCACCTGCGGGGCCTCGCGGTCTCCACCCTGGTCTGTCAGGGGACCCGCGACCCGTTCGGATCGCCCCAGGAGGTGGCCGGATACGGGCTCGGCCCCCCCGTCCGCGTCGTTTGGATCGAGGACGGGGAGCACAGCCTCAAGCCGGGGCGGTCCTCCGGGCGCAGCTGGGAGCAGAACCTGGGGGAGGCGGCGGATGCGGTGGCCCAGTGGGGCGCTGGCCGCTGACCCGAGGGATGTCGGGCGTGAGCTTTGGCCCCTGGGGAGGGGCCTCGTGTTGGTGCCGGTCAAGGCCCCCGCGGCTCCCGGGGCGCCTCGGGGAAGAGATCGAGCTGGGTGCCCGGGGGCCGGGGCGGTCGGAACCGGCCGCGGTCCAGGTCCCAGGC
>JBAPYD010000188.1:0-2466 GCA_049284555.1 Chromatiaceae bacterium
CTGCCGTGCCGGGCCACTCCGGGCCTGGCCCTCGGGGACTGCGCCACCTCCTCGATGCTGTTCCAGGCCCCACAGTCCGGGCACTGGCCGCTCCATTTGGGCTGGGCCGCCCCGCAGGCGTTGCAGAGGTAGGCGGCGCGGGTCTTCTGCGGGGCAGTGGCCATTCGGATTGTCTCGAGCGAGGTCTAGCCTGCGACCGCGGAGGTAGGGATGGGTCCCGGTTGGACGGGGCTCGAGCTCGAAGCCGCCCGTGGCCGGACGCTTGGCTCAGAGACCCCACGGTTCCCGGGAACGCGGTTCGGTACGGCCCTTTCGGGCGTCGCGGCCGCTGCCATCGGAGCCGACCCTGCCGGTCCCAAAGCATACAACGTCGCATCGCGTGGGCGCACTGGGGCGCCCCTTGCCGCCGGCGCGGCGAGACCAGTCAACGGGGTCTGCGGTAGCGCGCCGGTCGGGGCGAAGGCAGGTGGCTCCAGCGGGAAATGCGCATCGTGCGCCATCCTGGCATGTGATCACCCCGCATCTCGGGACGGGCATCACGGGGGGCAAGCCCCCCCTGAATCGGGCGGGCCATCCTGAGCGCACTGGCGCGGAGCGCATCCGAGGTCCCGCGGCGGGTTCCGACGGTCGGGGCAAAAAAAAACCGGCACTGAGGTGCCGGGCAACACGCTTGATGGGACTCGCACACCCGCGAGTCCGGTGATGAGAGGTCGATCTTGTTCGGCCTTACCGCTTCCCTGCCCAAGCTCACGCCGAGCGTGGCTCGACTTACAGGCGCTCCATCAGTTGCCGGATCCCCCACTTCCTCCGTCGGGCGGTCGAGGAGCGGCCGTCCCTGGCCGCGCCTCTCCAGTGGTCTCCCCCCGTCGCGGGTTCCCGTGCGGCGGCGGGAGTCGGCGTGCTCCGTGCCAGGCGCATCCAAACGCCCTCCTCTCCCCATCCCTAAGACCTTACGCCATCACCCCGTTCAGCGGCAGTCGACTTCAGGCTACCGAATAACCCCAAGGAATTTAATCCGTACAAATACTCAACGGGTGTCCGATGGCAGTGGGACAGGGGCAGGGATGCGAGCCGGCCCTCGGGGAATTGGCAGCCGATCGGGGTTTCCATGACGATCGTCAATCGAAGCACGAAATGCAGTAAATTCGCACACTATAGGAATAAGCAGACTAACCGCGAAGGCCCTCAGTGGATCGCAGCAACCGGATGCAACCGGCGCAAGTGGGCGCGTCGCCTCCCTCCCCTCGACTCCCCGAGCTCGAGCGGCTGGAGCAGGAGCTCGCGGTCGCCAGGCAGCGCCTCGACGCGCAGCTGCACCACACGCCGCTTGCGGTGATCGAGCTCGATTGCGAAGCCCGGATCATCCGCTGGGCGGGCCAGGCCGAGCGCCTGTTTGGCTGGAGCGCTGTCGAGCTTGTGGGTCGTTCGATCTTCGATTTGCCCTGGGTGCATGAAGACGACCGTGAATCGGTCAGCGAGATGATCCAGGGCATGCGCAGCGGGCGTCTTCGACACGCGCGCGACACCATCCGCCATCGCGGCAAGGACGGGGGGGAACTCCACTGCACCTGGTACAGCTCAGCGATTGCTGACACCAGGGGTCGGACGACATCGATCCAAGCCCTCGTGCTCGATGTGACGGGTCGTGCGCGCAGTGAGGAAGCCATAAGGCAGGCACGGAGTGCAGCGGAGCGGCGCGCCGTGGAACTGGAGGCGGTGCTGCAGGCGGTGCCGGCGGCCGTCTGGATCGCCCACGATGCCGCCTGCCTGAGTGCCACCGGCAATCGTACCGCCGAGGAGTGGCTACGACTTCCTTCGGGAGCGGAGGCGTCGCTGACCGCCCCAGCGGGCGAGCGGCCCACCCATTTCAAGATCTTCCGAGACGGGCGTGAGCTGCGTGGCGAGGAGCTGCCGGTGCAACGGGCGGCGCGCGGTGCCGTCGTGAAGGACGCCGAGCTGGAGATCCGTTTGTCCGACGGCAGCGTGCGTTGCATCCTGGGCAATGCGACCCCGCTCCTGGACGAGCGCGGCCAACCCCGCGGGGCCGTCGCCGCCTTCGTGGACATCACCGAGCGCAGGCGCGCGGAGCGGGCCCTGCGCGAGAGCCGGGAGCGCCTGACTCTCGCGCTGGAGGCGGCGGGGGCGGGGCGCTGGGAGTTCGACCTGGAGAGTGGGCGCGCCGCCTGCGACACGGATTGCTATGGCCTTTGGGGGGTCCGGCCGGGGCTCGATCGGCTGGAAGACTGGCTGGAGGTCCTGCACCCGGAGGACCGGGAGTGGGTCCACGGGGCCTGGCTCGATGCGGCCGCGAGCGGCGTCGAGCTTCGCCTGGAGTTCCGCGTCCGGCATCCGCAGCGGGGGATCCGCTGGCTCATGGTGCTGGGCCGCACGGTCCGCGACGACGGTGGACACCCGGTGCGCATGATCGGCCTCTCCCTCGACATCAGCGAGCGCAAGCAGGCCGAG
>JBAPYD010000189.1:0-5090 GCA_049284555.1 Chromatiaceae bacterium
CTCCAGCATGGCCTCGGGGGCCTCGGCGGAGGACCTGGACTTCGCCTCGGTGCAGCGCGCCAACCCGGAGATGCAGCGTCGGTGTCAGGAGGTGATCGACCGTTGCTGGGCCCGGGGGGACGGCAACCCGATCCTGTTCATCCACGACGTGGGGGCCGGGGGTCTCTCCAATGCCCTGCCGGAGCTGGTCCACGACGCGGACCGGGGAGGGCGCTTCGAGCTCCGGTCGGTCCCCAACGACGAGCCCGGGATGACCCCGCTGGAGATCTGGTGCAACGAGGCCCAGGAGCGCTACGTCCTGGCGATCGCGGCCGAGCGGCTCGCCGAGTTCGAGGCCATCTGTCGGCGCGAGCGCTGCCCCTACGCGGTGGTGGGACAGGCCACCGAGGAGCCCCATCTGACCCTGGCCGACGCCCACTTCGGCGATTCCCCCATCGACATCCCCATGCAGCTCCTGTTCGGCAAGCCGCCGCGCATGCATCGGGGGGTGGTCCGCGTGACGCCGCCGCGGGAGCCTTTGAAGTCGAACACCATCGATATCGCCGAGGCGGCGAGGCGAGTCCTCTCCCTGCCCACGGTGGCCGACAAGACCTTTCTCATCACCATCGGGGACCGCAGCATCACCGGCCTGGTGGCACGGGACCAGATGGTAGGCCCCTGGCAGGTGCCGGTGGCGGACTGCGCCGTCACCCTCACGGACTACGCGGGGCTCACGGGCGAGGCCATGTCCCTGGGAGAGCGCACGCCGCTGGCGCTCCTGGACGCCCCGGCATCGGGCCGCATGGCGATCGGCGAGGCGATCACCAATATCGCCGCGGCGCGGATCGACGACCTCGGTGACATCAAGCTGTCGGCCAACTGGATGGCCGCCGCGGGCCACCCGGGCGAGGACGCCCGCCTCTATGACACGGTGCGGGCCGTGGGCCTGGAGCTCTGCCCCGCGCTCGGGATCGCCATTCCCGTGGGCAAGGACTCCATGAGCATGCGCACGGTGTGGGAAGGGGCGGACGGGAAGCGCCACACCATGACCGCCCCCCTGTCCCTGATCGTCTCCGCCTTCGCCCCGGTCATCGATGCCGGGGCCACCCTGACCCCCCAGCTCCGCACGGACCAGGGCGACACGGACCTGATCCTGATCGATCTGGGGCGGGGCAAGAACCGGCTCGCCGGCTCCTGCCTGGCCCAGGTCCACGGGGAGCTCGGCGACCCGGCGACCGATGGGGTGCCCGATCTGGACGACCCGGCGCGACTCAAGCGCTTCTTCGCCGCCATCCAGGAGCTCAACCGGGAGGGGCTGATCCTCGCCTACCATGACCGGTCCGACGGCGGGCTCCTGGTCACCCTCTGCGAGATGGCCTTCGCGGGGCGCTGCGGGCTCGAGGTGGATCTTGGCCCCATCGGTCCAGATGACCTGGGGGCCCTCTTCAGCGAGGAGCTCGGGGCCGTGATCCAGGTATGCCACGCGGACACGGATGAGGTCCTGCAGGTCCTGGAGCAGCACGGGCTGGCCGACTTCAGCCCCGTGATCGGCACCCTGACCGAGGGTGAGGAGATCCGGATCGTCCGTCACGACCAGCCGGTCTTTGCCGCCGGCCGGGCGGGGCTCCAGACCATCTGGTCCGAGACGAGCTTCCGGATGCAGCGCCTGCGCGACAACCCGGAGTGCGCGGAGGAGGCGTTCGAGCGCATCGCCGAGGCCGATCCGGGGCTCCATGTCGCGCTCGGCTTCGATCCCGAGGACGACATCGCCTTTCCCTATCTGGAGCGCACCCGCCCGGCAATCGCCATCCTGCGCGAGCAGGGGGTGAACGGCCAGGTGGAAATGGCCGCGGCCTTCCATGCCGCCGGGTTCGAGTGCGTGGACGTGCACCTCTCGGACATCATCACCGGTCGCACGGACCTCGGCCGCTTCCGGGGCCTGGCGGCCTGCGGCGGGTTCTCCTATGGCGATGTGCTGGGGGCGGGGGAGGGCTGGGCCAAGACCATCCTGTTCAACCCGCGGGCCCGGGACCAGCTCCAGGCCTTCTTCGCTCGCCCCGACACCTTCGCCCTCGGGGTCTGCAACGGCTGCCAGATGCTCTCCAACCTCCAGGAGCTGATCCCCGGGGCCGACCACTGGCCCCGCTTCGTGCGCAATCGCTCGGAGCAGTTCGAGGCGCGCACCCTGATGGTGGAGGTGCTGGATACGCCCTCGATCCTGCTCGCCGGGATGGCGGGGTCGCGGATGCCGATCGCCGTGGCCCACGGGGAGGGGCGGGCGGAGTTTCGCGATGGGACCCACCTGGCCGCGGCACGCCCACTGACCTGTGTCCGCTATGCGGAGAACGACGGCTCCGTCGCCGAGCGCTACCCCGCCAACCCCAACGGATCGCCGGAGGGAATCACCGGACTGACGACGCGCGATGGGCGGGTCACCATCCTCATGCCCCACCCGGAGCGGATGTTTCGGGCGGTGCAGGGCTCCTGGCACCCGGATCATTGGGGTCAGGACGGCGCCTGGATGCGGCTCTTCCGCAACGCCAGGGCCTGGGTGGGCTGATGTCCGGTCCGCCCGGGCGGGTTGGGGCGACCTCGGATGGGGGGGAATGACACCAACCGTCGTGGTCTTCACCCGGGCTCAGGAAATGAGCCTCCCGAGGTTCTAGACTTGGATCAGGCCGAGACGAGCGGCGGGCCCCCCCAACCCGCCTCAAAGATGGCCTAAGCCGCGCCCCCGACGACCTCCCCCCGGACGTCGGGGGCGCCTTTTTTTCGCAGGGCCGTCGGCGGGATGCGTCCGCTCTCCGGCCTTCCTTCTGGGAGCTTGTCGGACGACCACGGATCCCAAGAGACCCAAAAAGAGCGTCGTGCTCGCGATTAGAGTAGATAGTCAAGACCGCAACCGATCGCCAGGACCGACATGAGCGAGACCCCGCAGGAAGTGAACGCGGATCCGCCGTCCGATGCCCGCCGCGGGGACGTTCCCGGGGAGTCCGAGACGTCGACGCGGACTGATTCGCAGGCCACGGCACCATCCGCCGACGTCCCCCGCTTGCGCCGCCCGCCCCCCGGGACCCCGGCAGGCATCGAGTACCACGAGCTGATCCGGGCCCCGGGGGTGGAGCCGGCCCGGGTGACCTGCACCGACTACAGTCCGGAACGGGTGGAGGTGCAGGAGGTGTCGGATCCCGGGGCCTTTCTCGTGGCCCACAGGCCGAGCTGGTCGAAGGTGCGCTGGATCCATGTGGAGGGACTGGAGGACCATGACACCATCCGCGCCCTCGCGGAGAAGTACCAGCTCCATCCGCTGGCCATCGAGGATACCCTCGACGGCCAGCAGCGTCCCAAGGCGGACGACTATCCGGCCAGCGGGGAGATCCCCGGACGGCTCTTCGTGGTGGCACGCCGGATCCTGGCGACCGAGAGCGGCCCGCGAGCCGAGCAGGTCGCCTTCTTCCTGGGCCGCAACACCTTGCTCAGCTTCCAGCCGACCGCTTGTCCCGCGATGGACGAGGTGCGTCGCCGCATCGCGAGCCCGCGCTCGCGCCTGCGTCAGAACGACGTGAGCTTCCTGCTCTACGCCCTGATCGACACCCTGGTCGATCGCTTCTTTCCGCTCCTGGAGGAGATATCGGAGCGGTTGGAGACCGTCGAGGAGACGGTGCTCGTGAGTCCCGAGCGGGAGGATCTGCAGACCGTCCACCGGATCAAGCGGGACCTGCTGCTCCTGCGCCGGGTCGCCTGGCCCATGCGCGAGCTGGTCTCCCAGCTCCAGCGGGAGCCCCACGAGTGCTTGTCGGCGGTGACCCAGACCTACTTTCGCGACGTCTACGACCACTGCGTGCAGGTCATCGACCTGATCGAGACCTATCGGGACATCGCCACGGCGGTGGCGGACACCTACGTCTCCCTGGTCGCGAACCGCACCAACGACATCATGAAGGTCCTGACCGTCATCGGGACCATCTTCATCCCGCTGACCTTCCTCGCCGGGGTCTACGGGATGAACATGTTCATCCCGGAGAATCATTGGCCCTACACCTATGGCGTGTTCTGGGGCGTCTGCATCCTCATCGCCGGCTTCATGCTGTGGCGGTTCCGGCGGGGGGGCTGGCTCTAGCGGCGGCCTATCGAGCCCTTGTCACCTGGGTCCCCGCGCCGACCCCCCGGCCTGGGGGCCGTCGGCAGCGGGCCCTCGGGCCTACCACCAGGCCATGAGGCGTCCACCCTCCACCTGGGTCTCGAAGGACTTCAGGGGATGCTTGCCCTTCTCGATGCAGGCCCCGGTGCGGATGTCGAACTTCCACTGGTGCTTGGGGCAGGTCAGGGTGAGACCCTCGAGGGCCAGCTGGGGGATGTTGGTCACCTGGTGGGGGCAGTGGGAGTCGTAGACCTTGTAGTCCTCTCCCTCGCGGTAGACGAAGACGGTCCGGGTGGGGCAATCCACGCGCATGACCCCGCCCTCGGCGATGTCCGCCACCGCCATCACGTCGCGCCACTGGGGCTGGGCATGGATCAGCTCCGGCGAGAACTCGGGGATGCCCATCTCCAGCAGGATCTCGGTGGCCCAGACGATCTTGGCCAGGCCCAGGGCGGGAAAGGCCATGACCAGGGCATCGAGGATCTCCAGGGGGGTGCAGCCCTCGCGCAGGGCCCGCATCAGGTACTGCTTGAAGCCCGCCTCGGTCTGGGAGTGGACCTTGGTGATCACCGAGATCAGGTCCCGGGTCTTTGGGTCCAGGTGCTTGCCGGCATCCTTGAGGAACTTGAAGTAGTGACCCAGCGCGTCGCCGCGCACCTGAACGAGGTAATTGAGAGCGTCGCTCATGTTGACTTCCTGAGGCTGGTCGAGAGAAGGGGGAGGGGAGGAGGGTGCGCCTTCCGGGGACAATAGTGCGCCGCTGGGCATCGGGACGCCATGACCGAGATCAGCCCCCCGCCGCGATCGAGGCGTGGCGCCCCGGTGGGCTTGTGTCGAACCTCGATCGCCACAACTGCTGAGGGCAGAGTCCTGGCCCACGTTTGGCCACGACATTCCACCCGGAGGAGAACCATGGCAGAGAAGAAGATCATCGCGGTATTCGGGGCCACCGGCGCCCAGGGCGGCGGGC
>JBAPYD010000190.1:0-1712 GCA_049284555.1 Chromatiaceae bacterium
AGCACAACCGGCCGCTGCCTGCCGCGGACTTGCTGTTGACGGACCCCTACGAGGTCCTGATGCAGGATGTCGTCGACATCAAGGATCTTGGCAGCGGCGTGATCGGTGGCGTCGAGTGCGATTACCTCGCTTTTCGCGCCAAAGAAGTCGACTGGCAGATCTGGATTGCTCAGGGGGAACGCCCTTATCCGTGCCGATATGTCATCAGCTCCAAGTTCATGAACGGCGAACCGCAGTACAGCATTCAGGTCAGGAACTGGAAAGCCGGTGACGAGGTCGCGGCGACTGATTTCAGCTTCGAACCTCCCACGGATGCCAAAAAGGTAGACCTGAAGAATCTTGAGGGTACGGATGAATTGCCTGAACACTTCCAGATAGGAGAAGCGCCATGAAGGCATCGAAACGATTTGGCGTCATGCTGCTCGTGGCGATCGCCGCCATTGGCGGATCTGAGCTTGGTGAGCGGCTTTCCGTCCCCGGTGTTCAGAGCCTGATCCCGACGGCCGAAGCGCGAGTCGGGCGTCCACTCACACCAGTGAGCGTTGCCGGGGTGGGGCGGCGGACGGTGCGGCGTTGCGCGGTCGGCGTTTATAACTGTTAGGCGGAACCTATGGCCGGGTGAAGACCACCCGAGCCAGAGCGGCATCCAGCGCGTTGCGGATCAGACGTGACAGCATGCAACGACGAATGAATTGAGAAACGGCATACGTTCCAGTTTGATCGCAGCGCTGCTGGCCGGGCTGCTGGTGTTGCCGGCGACTTTGCCGGCACGTGATGCGCAAACTGTTAAATCGACTACAACCGGCCGCGCCGAGCAAGCGCTGATCGGCGCCTATCGTGACTACATTCAGCGCGCCGAGTTCGATGACGCCGTGGCGCACTCTGTTCGGCTTCGTCAAGGTTGCGGCAACGAGCAGTCGGCCGACGCATTGGCTCGGCATCAGCGCACTGATCGGCGCTGTCGAGGCGCAGCCCTAGGCCATCGACATCAACGCCAGGATACTGCCGGGCATCATGACGATGAAACAACGGATTCATCTGCCGGGCCGGCACTGAGCCATGAACGTTAGTGCGCCGCGCAAAGCGCGGCGCATCTGGTCGGGTGAGAGCCCCGGCATGGTAAGGGTTAACCACCCACCATTACCGAGTGTTGCGCCTCTGGCGGAGCGGTGTTTGCGGTAGGGAACTGCGAGCACAGGCGAACAAAAGAGGTGAAGCGTACACAGGGTATGTTGTAGACCGTTGGGGGACGCAGACCCCTAGAGCTGGTATCGCTTCGAAAAGGCTGTTTCGGTCGGCGAGCGTTGTAACGTGCGTGAAGCCAACACGAGCCAGGCGTTACGGTGAGTCTGGTGAGGGCCGGCGGAGTTCTCAAGCTGCGGTATGCAACAACAGATGCGTCGTGAACGCGGGAGACCCTTGGGGCTCCTGAATCGGAAACCGGCAGGTAAGCATGGCATATGGCTATTGAGGCACGAAGGGGAAACCCGGACACCGAGCTAGGCTGGAGCCTACCGCTGCCTGGAAGGACCGAGACAGGTAGGGCAGTCGGACCCCGAGAAAGGGAACGGCTCCCGACGGCCCCAGGGGAGTCGGATCACCTCATAGTACTCCGAGACGGTAGCGCCGCTCACATGGGGAAGGGGGTGACAGTCATACGCAGCCCGCAAAGGCAACTCGCGCCGGACAGAGTCGGGCCGGAGAACGCCGAG
>JBAPYD010000191.1:0-31397 GCA_049284555.1 Chromatiaceae bacterium
GGCGTTACCTTCCGGAATATCGGGCCACCCGGGCGCGGGCCGGGAGCTTCATGGACCTGTGCAAGAATCCCGAGCTGGCCTGCGAGGTGACCCTCCAGCCCCTGGCACGCTTCCCGCTCGACGCGGCCATCCTGTTCTCCGACATCCTGACGGTGCCGGACGCGATGGGGCTCGGTCTCTATTTCAGCGAGGGGGAGGGGCCCCACTTCGAGCGCCCCTTGCGCAGCGCCGCCGACGTGGAGCGGCTGCCGGTCCCGGACCCGGAGGAGGATCTCGGGTACGTGATGGAGGCGGTCGCCACCATCCGTCGGGCGCTCGACGGCCGGGTGCCGTTGATCGGTTTCTCGGGCAGCCCCTGGACCCTGGCCACCTACATGGTGGAGGGGGCGGGGAGCAAGACCTACCGGCGCACCAAGACCCTGCTCTATGACCGTCCGGCGCTGCTGCACACCCTCCTGGGGAAGGTGGCGGATGCGGTCACCCTCTATCTCAACGCCCAGATCGCCCGGGGCGCCCAGGCCGTGATGATCTTCGATACCTGGGGCGGGGCCCTGACCCCTGCCAGCTACCGGGAGTTCTCACTCGCCTACATGGAGCGGGTGGTCCAGGGATTGACCCGGGAATCCGAGGGACGGCGGGTCCCGAGCATCCTCTTCACCAAGAACGGGGGCCAATGGCTCCACTCGATGGCCCGGAGCGGGTGCGACGGGCTCGGGGTGGACTGGACCACCGACCTGTCCGACGCACGTCGCATGGTGGGAGACCGGGTGGCCCTCCAGGGGAACCTCGACCCCTGCGTCCTCTATGCCTCCCCCGAGCGGATCCGCGCGGAGGTGGCCGCGGTGCTGGCGAGCTACGGGTCGGGAAGCGGTCATGTCTTCAACCTGGGCCACGGTATCCACCCGGACGTGGACCCGGCCCATGCAGCGGCCCTGGTGGCCGCGGTGCACGAGTTGAGCCGTCCGTATCACGTCGATGGTTGAGGCGGGTCCTGGGGCCCGCCGGTCTCCAGGCGGCTCCCGATAGGTCACCGGGGCCGCGAGGGCAGGCGATCAATCGAAGGGCGCGAACCACCGATCGACCCCCCGCTGATCCGTGCCCCGTGACTGGAATCCGTGGCGCTCCAGGTAGCGGCGGATGCCAGGGCGCATCAGCTTGGGGTTGTCTGCGGTGAGACGGATGCCGGATGCCGGGTGCTGTCGGCTGTCGGCCTTGAGCAGATCGCGGGTGCGACTGGTGAGCTCCCGGACCAGGTAGGGAATGCGGTGGGTTGGGGCGATGAAGACGTGCAGGTCGTAGACGGTGCGGCCGTCAGCGTTGCGGCGGCCCAAGCCCACGCTGCTGAGACCCGCGAGCCCCCCGTCCGGATCCCGGGCGAGATAGACCAGTCCGTGGCTGCGGCGCTCGGCGACACAGAGCTCTTTCAGTCCCCCTTGATCCAGCCAGAGGCGGATCGCCTCGCCTCGCTGCTCGGCGGTGATTCTCCGGTAGACCGGGATAAGCGAGTAGCCGTGAAAGGCTCCGGCATCCTCGTCCGGTCCCTGAGTCGGCTCGGAGGAAACGTTGGGGGCCGATGGCATGGGAGGGCCTCCTAGACGGAGGGGGTCTCGCGTCCTTGACGAGCCCCCATCGGCCCCCCGGGCCTCAGATGCCCACCTTGAGCTTCTGGCCCGGTTGGATGTGGTTGTCGTTGGGGCCCAACTTGTTGAGCTTGCGCAACTCGGCCACCGAGATGCCATTGATGGTGGCGACCCGGTAGAGGGTCTCCTGGGGCTTGACCACGTGGTACTTGGCCGAGGCGGCCTTTGTCCCCTTCGCCGGCTTCAGGGCCATTTTGGCAGACGGCGTGCCCTTGCTGCTCTTCGCTGTCAGGGCGACCTTCTGGGTCCTGCCGCCGGTCGAGGACCGCTGCGCCGACTTGGCCCTGCTCGCCAGGGCCGGCTCGGGCTTGGCCGCTCGCCGGGGCTCCCTGGGCGTAGAAGCGGCGGGCCTTGGCTCGTTGCGCGCGATCATGATGGGGTCCGGCGCGCTGTAGGGGGGCGGTTGACTGGCGACACGGCGTGTGGCCCCCGCGGGAAGCCAGACGATATGGCCGCTGGGCAGATGGGCCCGGCCGTCGCGGATCGGCTCCTTCCACGCCAGATTCAGCCTCTCCAGAGTTGACGTCGACACCCCATAGTGCCGGGCCAGGTGGTGGGCCGGCATGCTGCTGCGCAGCACCAGGCGGTCGTAGGGCCAGGGCTCCTCGTAGCGCACCCCCTCAGGGAAATACTTCGAGGCGTTGCTGGCCACCTCGCGGGCGGCGACGAACTCGGCATAGAAGTTGCGGGAGGCGAACCCGAAGGCGCGTCCCTTGTAGTTCTTCACGATGGTGCCGATGTCGTTTCCGTAGGCCGCCTTGGCCTTCATCATCCCCCCCTTTCCGTGGTTATAGGAGGTGATCGCCAGCGGCCAGCTGCCGAGCTTGGCGTGGCCCGCCGAAAGATAACGGGCGGCGGCGTTGGCGCAGACGATGGGGTCGAGCCGCTCATCGATGGCGCCATTGACGTCCATGCCATAGACGCGCCCCGTCGCTGGCATGAACTGCCAGATTCCCGCGGCCCCGACACCGGAACGGGCGTTGGTCTGGAAGGAGGACTCCACGTGGGGGAGGTAGGCGAGATCCTCCGGTACGCCGTGGGCCCGCATGATCTCCCGGAAGGCCTTGTCGTAGCGCCCGCTGATCTCGACACCACGACGGAAACGTTCCCGCAGGCCGCGCTGGACGCGGACACGATCGGCGGCGCCATAGATTGCCCGACTCCCGCCGGACTTCTCGAACTTGGCCAGCAGCGCCTTGTCATCGGCGCTCAATGGCTGACCGGTCAGCAGTCGCTGCTCCAGACCGCGTACGCGGGCCCGGTGATAGTTGGCTCGGGATTGGACCAGGTCCTTCTGCAGGGGCGTGTAACCCTGTTGGATTGGAGCGGGGAGCTTCACCACCTCGTAGATCACGCCCATGTGCTCGTCATCATGGATAGCCACCTGGCCGCGGCTCCAGATCCCGTAGACATGTCGCCAGAAGTCCACGTTGGGCTGAATCTCGGGCGGAACCGGGAACTGACCGGTGGATCGGTAGTGGTGGTCCACCGTTGCAAGCTGTGTCTCCCGCTTCTCCCCGCTGCTGCCGCAGCCGGCCAGCCCCAGCACGAGGGCGACGAGTGTCAAAAAGAGGAGCACCCGGACGGGTGCGGTGAGGATCGTGCTCGGAATCGTATGTCGGCTTTCGGGCCCCACAGGCTCCCGGTCGACCTTCGCCGAGCGAAGGTCCAGTGCTCGCGCTTGGATCATGGCTCCCCCCCAGAGCGCACCGCTTCCGGCCCCGTACCGGAAACTGATACCAAATAATCGCCTAGACGATCATTTTACGCAATCCTTTAGCATCAGAAGCCGGACGAGGACGTCGGAATCGGTGTGAATAACGGGCCGTTTCGGCGGCTGGGCAAGGGCGCTTTGCGTCGCCGTTCGCGCCCGTTCAGGGTCCTATCGGGGGGCCAGGACGATGGAGCGGCCCGGCGAGGGGATCCAATCCCTCGGACTCGAGCAGGGTCACCAGGCGGATCAACGGCAGACCGATCAAGGCGCTGGGGTCGTCACCGTCCAGACGCTCGAAGAGCGCGATACCCAGGCCCTCGGACTTGAAGCTGCCGGCGCAGTTGTAAGGCGCCTCCCGATCCAGGTAGGCCTCGATTCGTGCGCGGGTGAGGGGACGGAAGTGGACCCGAAAGGGCTCCACCAGGGTTTGGGTGCGCCCGGTGACGGCGTTGAGCAGGCAGAGCCCGGTCTGAAACACCACGCAGCGTCCGGAGGCTTGCTCCAGCTGCTCCAACGCCCGTGCTCGGTTCCCGGGCTTTCCCAGGATCTGGTCGTCGATGCAGGCGACCTGGTCCGATCCGATGATCAGCGCGTCGGGGTACACGCGCGCGACCGCGCGGGCCTTGGCCTCCGCCAGTCGCAGCACCAGGACCTGAGGGGGTTCACCTGGTCGGCGGCTCTCGTCGACCAGGGGGACCGCAGTTTCGAAGGGCAGGCCCAGTCGGCCCAGCAGGGCCGACCGGTAGGGGGAGGACGAGGCGAGGACCAGGGGCTGGCTCATGTGCCCAACGGGGGTCTCTGTATCTCCCGCCTGGAGCGGCCCCTGTGACACGTGCCGCATCGAGCGGTGTCGGGGCCTAGGCTCCGCCGACGGCCCCGCCGACCACCGGAGGCTCCTGACGCGGCTTCGCGCCGCTGGTCGAGCCCCCAGTCCCGAGGGGCGGTGGGGCGGAGGGGGTGTCCGCCGCAGGCTCTCGGACGGGGCGGCCCGACATGATGTCGTCGATCTGCGATTTGTCGATGGTCTCGTAGCGCAGCAGGGCATCGGCCATGGCATGGAGCTTGTCCATGTTCTCGAGCAGGAGGTGCTTGGCGCGCTCGTAGTTGCGGTCGATGATGATCCGGACCTCCTGATCGATCGCCTGTGCCGTGTCGGACGAGACCTGGCGCTGCTGGGTCACCGAGTGGCCGAGGAAGACCTCACCTTCTTCGTCGCCGTAGGCCAGGGGCCCCAGGTTGTCCGAGAGGCCGAACCGGGTGACCATCTTGCGGGCGATCTCGGTGGCGCGCTCGATGTCGTTGGATGCCCCCGTGGTCACGTGGTCCGACCCGAAGATCAGCTCCTCTGCCAGGCGACCGCCGAAGAGGCTCGAGATCTGGCTTTCCAACTGCCGCTTGGACATGCTGTAACGGTCCCGCTCGGGCAGGAAGAGGGTGACGCCCAGTGCGCGGCCCCGCGGAATGATGCTGACCTTGTGGACCGGGTCGTGCTCAGGCACCAAGCGCCCGACGATCGCGTGCCCGGCCTCGTGATAGGCGGTGAGCCGTTTCTCGGACTCGGACATGACCATGCTGCGCCGCTCGGCGCCCATCATGATCTTGTCCTTGGCCTTCTCGAACATCTCCATGTTGACGGTCACCATGCCGGCGCGGGCGGCGAACAGGGCGGCCTCGTTCACCAGGTTGGCCAGGTCCGCACCGGAGAAGCCGGGGGTGCCACGGGCGATGGTTCGGGCGTCCACATCGTCGGCCAGGGGCACCTTACGCATGTGGACCTCCAGGATGGCCGCGCGTCCGGAGAGATCCGGCAGCCCCACCACCACTTGACGATCGAAGCGCCCCGGGCGCAGCAGGGCCGGATCGAGCACGTCGGCCCTGTTGGTGGCGGCGATGACGATGATCCCCTCGTTTCCGGCGAACCCGTCCATCTCCACGAGGAGCTGGTTGAGGGTCTGCTCCCGCTCGTCATGACCGCCACCGAGGCCCGCGCCACGCCGGCGCCCCACCGCATCGATCTCGTCGATGAAGATGATGCAGGGGGCGCTCTTCTTGGCCTGCTCGAACAGGTCACGCACCCGGGAGGCGCCCACACCCACGAACATTTCGACGAAGTCCGAGCCGGAGATGCTGAAGAAGGGGACCTTGGCCTCGCCGGCGATGGCCCGTGCGAGCAGCGTCTTACCGGTTCCCGGCGGCCCGACCATCAGGACGCCCCGGGGGATCCGCCCGCCCAGGCTGGAGAATTTCTGCGGGTTGCGCAGGAAGTCCACGAGCTCGCCCACCTCCTCCTTGGCCTCTTCCACCCCGGCCACGTCCCGCAGCGTGACCTTCACGTCTCCCTCCGCATGCTGCCGCGCGCGGCTCTTGCCGAAGTTGAAGATGCCGCCGGGCCCCCCCGCGCCGGAGCTGCGACGCATGAACCAGACCCAGACGCCGATGAGCACGAGGAACGGAAGCCAGGCCACCAGCAGCTGGGTGAACAGACTGGGCTCGGGTGGCGGCTCGGCGCGGATGGTGACACCCTGCTTCAGGAGGTCGCCCACCAACCCCGGATCCCCCGGGTTGAACGTCTCGAAGCGCGATCCATCGGTCCGCTGGCCCTTGATCGACTGATCCTGGATACGGACCTCTTCGATGGCCCCGTCGGTGAGCTCCTGGAGGAACTGGCTGTAGCTCAGGCTGCGGGCCTCAGCCCCGTCTCCGCCGCGCATGTTGCCGAGCAACATGACGAGCCACAGCCCAACCGCGACCCAGAGAAGGATGTTGAAGGTCTTTGCATTCATCGTTTCGCTCTACCCCGAATCTTCATGACCGTTCAGTCGTCGACGGGCTTGACCGACCCGTGCCTTGCCCGTTACATCGGGGCTCGCGGGCGGATTGCAAAGCGCTCGCAGGCCGTCTTCCCGGTGCCGTTTCGGTCGTCGCCGGGGGGCGGCCGGGGGACCGCGTCAATCTCCCCCTGCCGCGTTCCCCCTCTCGATGACGGAGGGGAACGCCGGGCGGGTGCGGGCTGTCGGAGAGCCCGTCCCCGATAACGGCCCGAAATCATGACCGATACTGCACCATCGACCGCCAACATGGTACCCACCTGGACACTGATTACCCTGGGATTCGCCGCCGGAACCCTCTTCGGCGCCCTCGCGCTGGGAGATCTGAGCCAACCCGTCGCCGAGCAGCCGCCAACGTCCGTTGCCGCCCCGGACTTACCCCAGTCGCCACCGGATCCCGCGGTCGCCCGGTTGTCTGATCGGCCCGCGGAGACGTCGCCCCCGAAGGAGAAGGAGACCGAGCCCGGGGCTCCCGCGCCCCCCGTGGACGACCTCCGGATCGCCACGGTCCTGGCCTCTTGGCGTGCGGCGGAGGCACGGATCGCTGATCTGCAGACGCGTCTCGTCGCCGTGGAGCAGGCGCTCGCGCAGCAGCGCCTCCAGGACGACGCCTCCGATCGGCCCGCGGCCCCCGCGACCGGCGACGAGCGGCGCGACCTTCTGGTCTCGGCCGGTGTGGCCGCCGACCTGGCCGAGGACATCGTCTGGCGAGAGAGCCGTCTCGAGCTCGATCGACTGAACCTGCGGGACCAGGCGGTGCGCGAGGGCTGGTTGGGCAGCGACCGCTATCGGGAGGCCCTCAACGCGCTGTCCGAGGAGGGGGTGTCCCTCAGGGAAGAGATCGGGGATGCTGCCTGGGACCGGTATCTCTACCTCACGGGGGAGGACAACCGGGTGTCCGTCACCTCGGTGATCCCCGGCTCGGCTGCCGAGGCGGCCGGGTTGGAGCCAGGGGATCTCATCGAGTCTTACGCGGGGACCCAACCCTTCAGGCACAGGGACCTTCGGCGGGCGACCACCGAGGGGGAGAAGGACGAGCTGGTCCCGGTCCGCGTGCGACGGGGTGAGCGGGTCTTCGAGACCTGGGTGCCGCGGGGCCCCCTCGGCGTGCGGCTCGGCATGACCCGGGTCGAGCCCCTGCCATGAGTCCAGCCGTTGCTCGCGCCCCGCTGAGACGGATCCCCGGGTGGGGGTGGGGCCCGCGATCGGGTCGTTGCGGAGGGGTCTGACCGCGACTCGAGACGTGGCGCCGGCGAATGGAACGACACAGACATCGCGACCGGCCCGGCGGGGTCCCCGCCCTTTGGCCGCCGGCAGCGATTCTCGGCATTTGGGTCCTGCTTGGCCTCTCGGGTCTCATGCTGGACCTGGAGGCGAACCGGGTGAACCTGGAGGCCATTCTGGCCCCGCCCGGTCGTCTCTCCCTGCTCGGCAACGATGACCTGGGACGTCCGGTCCTGGATCGGCTGCTCGTCGGTGCGCGGACCTCGCTGCTCGTCGGCCTGGGGGTGGTTGCCATCAGTGCGACGCTGGGGACCCTGATCGGGGCCTTGGCCGGTTACGCAGGGGGGCTTACCGATCTCGTCCTGACGCGGGTCATGGATGTCTTCCTCGCCTTCCCCGGCATCCTGCTCGCCATCGCCCTCGCAGGGGCCCTGGGGCCGGGCATCGGCAACCTGGTCCTGGCACTGGTGGCCGTCGGCTGGGTCGGCTATGCGCGTCTGGCGCGGGCCCAAGTCCTGAGCCTTGCCCAGCGGGATCACGTGGTGGCTGCCCGGGCCCTCGGGCAGGGTCCGGGCTCGATCCTGATCCGCCACTTGATCCCGCTTGCCCTGGCGCCGCTCCTGGTGGAGGCCACCTTTGGCGTCTCGGCGACGGTTGTGGCCGAGGCGGGTCTCTCCTTCCTCGGGCTGGGAGTTCAGCCTCCCCAGGCCTCGTGGGGCAGCCTGGTTCGGGACGGGGTGGCCTACCTGTTGGTTGCCCCCCACCTCGTGCTGGCCCCCGGGCTCGCCATCTTCCTCGTGGTGCTGGCCATGAATCTGCTGGGGGATGCCTTGAGGGACCGCCTGGACGTGCGCCAACAGTGAGGCGGAGGTCCATGAGCGGCGTGCCTCACGATGAGTGGGTACGTCGCGGCAGGGGCCGGGGCTCGGCGTGGCCGCCCCGCCCTGGTATGTTTACGGCCTAGTCGCCCGTCGCGGGCTTGGGAGCGCCGGAGGTCCCTGCATGCCCATCGATTCACTTGAAGCCCCGGGCCTCGCGCCCGGCCGCCGGGGGTTTTGATCGTGTCCCTGGGCCCTGTCATGGTGGACCTCGGGGGCACGGAGCTCACTGGCGAGGATCGCGATCTGCTGCTTCACCCGGCGGTGGGTGGCGTCATCCTCTTCGCCCGCAACTATGTCTCCCCGGGCCAGCTGAGCGACCTCACGAGGGCGATCCACGGGCTGCGGGAGCCGCACCTGCTGATCGGGGTGGACCAGGAGGGGGGACGGGTCCAGCGCTTTCGCGAGGGCTTTACCCGGCTTCCGGCGGCCGGGCGCTTCGGTGCGCTGTTCCGGCGGGATGCCAGTCGGGCCCGAGCCGTGTGCGCCTCCGCGGGCTGGTTGATGGCCGCGGAGCTGCGCGCCGTTGGGGTCGACTTCAGCTTCGCGCCCGTGCTGGATCTGGATCGGGGCCAGAGCCGGGTGATCGGAGACCGGGGCTTCGGGTCCTCGGTCGAGGAGGTCGAGGCCCTTGCGGCGGCCTGGCGGGAAGGGGCGGGACGCGCCGGAATGGCATCGGTGGGCAAGCACTTCCCGGGTCACGGCGGCGTGCAGGCCGATTCGCACGAGGAGCTGCCGTCGGACGACCGGGATTGGACGACCCTTGCGACCGAGGACCTTGTGCCCTTCGAGCGCCTGATCCGCCAGGGACTCGAGGCGGTCATGCCGGCTCATGTCGTCTACCCGAGGATTGCGCCCGATCCCGCTGGATTTTCCCCTTTTTGGCTGCGGGAGGTGCTGCGTCAGCGTCTGGGATTCCAGGGAGTGATCTTCAGCGACGATCTCAACATGGCGGCGGCCCAAGCGGGCGGCGGATACGGGGATCGCGCTCGGGCGGCCCTCGGGGCGGGGTGCGACATGCTGCTCATCTGTAACAACCGTCCGGCGGCCGTCGAGATCGTCGAAACGGTGCGAGGATATTGGGACCCCAGCGCCGAGCTGCGCTTATGGAGCATGCGCGGGCAGGGCGATCCCCGGCACGCGGGGCTCCACTCCGATCCCCTGTGGCAGGCCGCCGTCCGCGAGATGGCCCTGCTCGAGGACCTCGCGTCCCTGGAGTCCTCCCTTGGCGATCCGACGGATCCCGGAGTCCGAGCATGAAGCTGCCACCCGAGACCTATGCGGCCGTTTGGGACCGCGCCGAGCTCCTGGTGACGCCCACGGAGATGGACCGGGCCATCGATCGCATGGCCGCCGCCATCACGGCGCGACTGGGGGAGGCGGATCCCCTGGTGCTTTGCGTCCTCACTGGCGGCATCGTGGCGACCGGTCTGCTGCTGCCTCGGCTGCCGTTTCAGTTGCGCCTGGACTATGCGCACCTGACCCGCTATCGGGGCGCGACCCGGGGCGGGGAGCTCATCTGGCACCACCGCCCGTCGGATGTCATTCGGGGGCAGCAGGTCCTGATCGTCGACGACATCCTGGACGAGGGGGTCACCCTGGAGCAGGTTGCCCGCGCCTGCGAGATGGACGGGGCGGCAGGGGTCTTCACCGCGGTCCTGGTGGCCAAGGAGCGCGCCCACCGACGCGAGGCGGATTTCGTGGGCGTAAGGGTTCCAGACCGCTACCTGTTCGGCTATGGCCTGGACTATCGGGGCTACTTCCGGAACGCCCCGGGTATCTTCGCGGTCGCCGACGCGGACGTCTGACAGCGGGGATGTTAGGTATCTGCTAAAACGCCAATATTATTAAGGTCTTTTTGACTGCCGCGCGGAATTGGTTTACACCAGTATCCTCACGGGGTTGTGACCGATTTGGGCGAGCGGGTAGCTGGGCACCGCGGCTCATCCGCCCGGGGAGTCCTTCGCCGGGTGGCTGGCACGGTCTCCCAGCTCGCGGCGCGGCCGTCGGCCATGCTACCGCCTGTCGGTTAGTCTGCCAGCCGGTGCACCCGGCTGGATGCCCTGAATTGATTACGAGGAGGATGGTTCATGCACACACTAGATAGCTACCGTGGGACCCACGCAGAGCTGCGTCAGATGATCGATGACCTGAGGTCCATCCTCAGCCTGGAGCAGCTGCGTGTTCGCCCGAACGCCAAGACGGCCTATGAGCTCTTGTGCGATCTGGGCGAGAAGGTGCGCAGGCACCTGGCGGAGGAGGATCGCAGCCTGTACCCGAGCCTGCTGATCCACGAGGACCCCAAGGTCAAGTCCATTGCCTGGGGATTCATCAGTGGCGAGAAGCCTCTGCGCAAGACCTTCGACGACTACCACAAGCGCTGGCTGAAGAACTGCGATTTCAACTTCACGGATGAGTTTCTCATGGAGACCCACGAGGTCTTCGACATGGTCGCCCAGCGTATCGAGCGAGAGGAGCAGGTGCTGTTCCCCAAGCTCGTGGAGATCGGAATGTTCGATGAGGCTCGCCCCTTAGGCTACCAACGAGAGGGCTGAAGCCCCGACGCGCAGCGCGAATCCCTGCTGAGGAAACCGGCGCCCGCCTCGTGCGGGGACGCCGGTTTTTTTTGTCGCGACCCAAGGGTAGACTTGGGGTGCGTCGCTGCGGCTGGGTGGAGTCATGGGGTTTCTCGCGATCATCGGCGGCTCTGGCTCTAGCCATTTCGACGACCCGGAGGTCTCGCCGCGGAACGGTATGCCGACGCCTTACGGGCCGACGTCGTCGGCGATACGGCGACTGCCTTTGGCCGGACGTGAGGTCCTGTTCCTGCCCCGTCACGGGGTCGGTCACCGTATCCCACCCCACAAGGTGAACTACCGTGCAAACCTATGGGCGCTCAAGGAGCTCGGGGCGGATCGGGTCGTGGGCCTGGCCGCCGTCGGGGGAATCTCCTCCGGGTTGGGGCCCCGCAGCTTCGCCGTCCCCCACCAGCTGATCGACTACACCTACGGGCGCCATCAGAGCTTCCACGACGGGGGTGACTCCGGTGTCCTGCACGTGGATTTCACAGACCCCTACTGTGCGGATCTGCGCTCGCAGCTGCTCGCCGCCTGTGCCGCGGTTGGCGCGCCGGCGCGCGACCAGGCCGTCTACGGCGCGACCCAGGGGCCTCGCTTGGAGACGGCCGCCGAGATTCTGCGCCTGGAGCGGGACGGTTGCGACCTCGTGGGCATGACCGGGATGCCGGAGGCGGCCTTGGCGAGGGAGTTGGGCCTCTGTTACGCGACCCTCGCGTTTGTCGTGAACTGGGCGGCGGGCAAGGACCGGGGACCGATCCGGATGGACGAGATCCAGGGTCATCTCACCCATTGCATGGAGCGCGTCGTTGCCATTCTATCCGCCCTCGTGGAGATCGGGTCCTCAAGCTAGGGAAGTGCCGGTTGATTGCGTCTCCCCAGGGAGAGGCGGGCGCCGTTTGCCCGGTCCGGGCCCGAATCGACGGACGTTCTTGAATCCAGAGTTAGGAGTCGCGAGATGTCGGCAACAGAATCCGGATCCGCCAAGACAGGCCTCGTCTGGTGGTCCAAATTGGCCCTGTGGATCCTCGTGCTGGTCTTCGGGGCGCTGTACCTCGGTTCGGTGAAGCGCAACGCGCGGGTCGACGTCCCGGCACCGGCCGCGGCCCCCGCATCGATCCCGGTCCCGGAGGTCCTGCCCCCGGCGGGGGCCATCGGTACGGGGCCAGCCGGTCCAAGTGAACCTTCAGGTCGAGCGCAGGAGGTGGCCGCGGAGCCCGTCTCGCCCCCGTCCGACGAACAGTCCGATCGAGCCCCCGGGCCCGTCGAGGCCCCCGAGCCGGTGCGCGCCGCCGAGTCCGCGGCCTTTGCGGATTCCCTCCTGAACAAGGCGACCGGCGAAGAGTCCCCTGGCGCGTTGCCCGCGCCGGTAGCGGAGGCCCCTGGAGGAGGAAGCAAGGCTACTGCGCTCCCGCCGCGGGGGGCACCTGTCGGCGCAGCGGACATCGGGGCGCAGCAGACGGCGGAAGAGGGGATCGGTGGCCCCGGTCCGCAGGCCAAGCCCGAACCGGCGCGGCCTGCCCCCGGCCAGGCGTCGGGCGTACGGGAGACCAAGGAGGCCGAACGCGCCCGCATCCACATGGAGTATGAGGCCATGCGGCGCTCGGCCGAGGAGCGGACGCGCCAGCACTTGCCTCCGAGGCGGGCGCCGGGCTGGCCCGTCTTCCCCCATGGCCATCCTGTCTATGGTCCCTGGGGCTATCCCACCCGCTAGGGTCCGATACGGGTATCTCCCGACTCGGGAGCTGGATCAGAGGTCGGGTCTCGGTGAAGGGCGTCAGCGGGCTCAATCGGGTGCCCCCGGTGCGCGGCGGCCGGGCCGCAACGGCCCCGCGCATCGTCTGCAGAGGTAGGTCTGACCCGCCAGGACCCGCCGGTGCCGGATGCCCGTGAGCTGATGCTCGCTGCAGCCACAGTGGTAGATGAAGACGCGCCGGGCACGCTGTGGGATACGCGAGAGATCATAGCGGTGGCAGCGCTCCGGGGTGGCCCCGAACTGCTCCATGATGGCCCGCCATTCGGGCCCGTGGGGTCGGATACGGGGGCCGTGACAGAGGAACGCGATGAGGTGGGCGACCTCGTGAGGCACGGTCGTCGCGATGAAGCTGTCGCCGTTCTCGCGCAGCAGCACCGGGTTGTAGCGAATGACCCAGGGCCGCGAGGGGCCGAAGCGTGCCTGGCCTGCCGCCTGTCCCTTCAGGTCGAACCGGATCTCTAGCTGCCGTGCGGCTAGTCCCCGCTGGGAGAGGGCCCGTCTCAGGAGATCTCGCGTCTTGGTTGTCGCCTGAGCCTGCAGGAAAAGGTCCAGGGCCTTGGCGTCGGCCGTCGAAGTTCCCATGCATGGAAGATTGCGTGTTGAGCGATCCGGGCGACCAGCACCGGAGGGGCGATCTCGAAGGATGCCCGCATCTTATGCTCGGCGGTCCCCGTTGTCGCCCTCGGCCGGCGGCTGGAGGCGGTGGTGTGCCGGCATCCGGCGAGACTGGCAGGGGATTTCGGGGTCAGTGGCGATGGGATCGACGCACGTTGCGACGGGCGCAGGGTCAACGACGCGATCCGTCGCGCCGGGACCTGGTCCGTCAGTGATCGTTGCCTTGGCTCGGGCTTGCTTATCGCGCCGGCTGCACCTAAACTTCCAGCGCTTAAGGATGACGGATCTGGCATCCGCGCGGGTTGGCTCATGGGACCCTCCCGTAGAGCCCGTCATCGGCCCCGAGTACCGGGGTTTTTTTGTATCTCACGAGTTGGGCCGAGTGCCGCGTGCGGTGTCGGTCGACAAAGAAAGTGGGCCGCAGGCCCATTTTTTGTTTTGCGGGGCCAATGATGGAGCCGTTTGAAAGCAGCCTCACCCGGTTGGCGCGGCGGGTCGTCGAGCCGATGGGCTATGAGCTGGTAGGGGTGGAGCATCTGCGCCGGCCCTCGGGAGCCTCCACTTTGCGGGTCTATATCGATCACCCCAGCGGCATCACCTTGGACGATTGTGCCGCCGTCAGTCATCAGCTAAGCGGTGTCCTGGACGTGGAGGACCCCCTGCCAGGTCACTATGACCTGGAGGTCTCCTCGCCGGGGCTCGACCGCCCGCTCGTCTACCCGGAGCACTTCCAGCGCTTCCGCGGGCAGCGGATTCGGGTCCGGCTGGCGGAAAAGATCGATGGCCGGCGCAGGCTGGAGGGCGTTCTGCTAGGCGAGCAGGAGGGCGTCATCCGCCTCGAGGCGGACGGTCGCGAGTGGGCACTTCCTCTGACGGTCCTGGAGTCCGCGCGGCTGGTGCCAGTGTTTTGAGGGTGTGATCCACGGACAGGGCGCGGGGGCCCTCACGGCGGTTCGATTCGAGAGTCCGGAGCTATGAGTAAAGAGATCCTGCTGGTCGTAGAGGCCGTATCCAACGAAAAGGACGTGCCCGAAGATGTGATCTTCGAGGCGATCGAGGCGGCCCTTGCCTCTGCGACCCGCAAGAAGCACGGCGGCGAGATCGAGGTGCGCGTCGCGATTGACCGGAAGACCGGGGACTATCGAACCTTTCGCCGCTGGGAGGTCGTGGAGGACCCCGAGGAGGGCACCCTCGAGGCCCCGGAGCGTCAGATCACCCTTTCGGCTGCCCAGATCCTCGAGCCCGGCCTCGATGTGGGAGACTTCATGGAGGAGGAGATCGAATCGGAGCTCTTCGGCCGAATCGCCGCCCAGACCGCCAAGCAGGTGATCGTCCAGAAGGTTCGGGAGGCCGAGCGCGCCAAGATCGTCGAGGCCTATCTGCCCCGCAAGGGGGAGCTCGTGACCGGCATCGTCAAGAAGGCGGACCGGGGAACGATCTTGTTGGACCTGGGAAACAACGCCGAGGCCCTGATCCCCCGTGACCACGTGATCCCGAGGGAGTCGGTGCGACCCGGCGACCGGCTTCGCGGCTATCTGTTCGACGTGCGTGCCGAGGCCAAGGGGCCTCAGCTCTTTGTCAGCCGCACGGCCCCCGAGCTCCTGATCGCGCTCTTCAAGCTCGAGGTGCCGGAGGTGGGCGAGGGTATGATCGAGATTCTCGGGGCGGCGCGGGATCCCGGCGTGCGGGCCAAGATCGCCGTGCGAACCCAGGATCCGCGCATCGATCCCGTCGGTGCCTGTGTCGGCATGCGCGGCTCCCGGGTCCAGGCGGTATCCAACGAGCTCAACGGCGAGCGGGTGGACATCATCCTGTACGACGATAATCCCGCCCAGTTCGTCATCAACGCCATGTCGCCGGCGGATGTGGTCTCGATCGTCATCGACGAGGAGGCGCGAAGCATGGACGTGGCGGTCAAGGACGAGAACCTGTCCCAGGCCATCGGCCGTTATGGCCAGAACGTGCGCCTCGCGAGCCAGCTCACCGGTTGGGAGCTCAACGTGATGAACGAGGAAGAGGCGGCCGCCAAGAGTGAGCAGGAGGCGAACAAGGCGGTACAGAGCTTCATGGAGCAACTGGGTGTGGATGAAAACCTCGCGACCGTCCTGGTGGACGAGGGCTTCACCAGCGTGGATGAGGTGGCCTACGTCCCTCTCGCCGAGATGCAGGCCATTGCCGAGTTCGACGACGAGACCATCCAGGAGCTGCGCGAGCGCGCCAAGGACGTGCTGCTCACCCGCGCCATTGCCTCCGAGGAGGGGGTTGGAGGTGAGCCGGGCGAGGATCTCCTGGCGATGGATGGAATGGATGAGGCGCTGGCCCTGGCGCTCGCCGCCCGGGGCGTCGCAACCGTGGATGGGTTGGCGGAGCAGTCAGTGGACGAGTTGATGGAGATCGAGGGTATGGATGCGGAGCGGGCGGCGCGTCTGATCATGAAGGCGCGCGAGCCTTGGTTTGCGGAGGCGGGCGGGGTGTCCCAGTAAGAGGTCGGTATGAGCGAAGTGACGGTCAAGCAGCTTGCCTCCACGGTCGGCGTCCCGGTCGAGCGTCTCCTGGCCCAGCTCAACGAGGCGGGGATCCGCGCCAGCGGGGAGGATGCCACCCTCACGGAGCAGGAGAAGCTTCAGCTCCTGGGCTATCTGCGTCGCAGCCACGGGAAGGCCGAGCCCGAGGGGGGGGCCGCGGCCCCCAGCCGCGTCACGCTGAAGCGCAAGTCGGTTACCGAGCTGCGCCAGCCGGTCGCCGCACCGCGCGGCCCGGCGGGCAGCCCCCGTCCTGCCCCGGCAGTCCGCGCCAAGACCGTGAGCGTGGAGGTCAGGCGCAAGCGTGTCTATGTGAGGCGGGACGAAGAGGCAGCCGCTGGCGTGTCGGCGGGCGAGGGAATGGAGGCCACTCCAACCCCCGCCCCGGTTACGAGCACCCGTCGGCCGACCGCTGAGCCCCAGAGGACCGGGCGGTCGAGAGAGCCTGCTCGTGGCGCATCCGACGAGGTGCGCCGCCGCGGCGAGCTGGAGGCCCTGCGCGCCGAGCAGGAGGCTCGTCGCCTAGCCGAGCGGGAAGAGCAGGAACGCGTTCAGCGGGAGGAGGAGGAGCGGCGTCGCCTGGCTGACGAGGCTCGTCGTCGGGCCGAGGCCGAGGCGCGCCGCGAGGCCGAGGAAAAGGCCCAAGTCTCTGAGGAGGTCCTGCCCGAGGAGCTCGCGGAGCCGCAGGAGGCGCGCGAAGAGGAAAAGGCCGCGCCGCGTCGCCGTGCAGAGGCCCCCAAGACGGTCAAGCGTCCGGCGGTTCCTTCGCCCAAGAAGGCGGTGGAGCTGTCGGAGAAGGAGCGCTCCGTCAAGAAGGCCGCCCGCAAGGACTCCCTGCGGGCCCGTGAGCTGGAGGTGCCCAAGGCCGAGTACGAGGAGCTGGACGCGGAGGGAGCGGTCAGTCGCTCACCCCGGCGCAAGAAGAAGGCCGCCAAGCCCCAGCTCCAGGACAAGCACCTCTTCCAACGACCCACGGCTCCGGTGGTCCGCGAGGTCGAGATTCCCGAGAGTATCTCGGTCGGTGAGCTGGCAAGCCGCATGTCGGTGAAGGCAGGGGACCTGATCAAGGAGCTCTTCAAGCAGGGGGTGATGGTCACCATCAACCAGGCTATCGACCGAGACACGGCGACGCTCCTGGTGGAGGAGATGGGACATAAGGCCGTCATGGCCGACGAGCGGACTGCCGAGGACACCCTGATCGAGGAGGTGGAGTCCCAGGGCGAGCAGGCCGAGGCCATGCCCCGCGCTCCTGTGGTCACCATCATGGGCCATGTGGATCACGGCAAGACCTCGCTCCTGGACTACATCCGGCGCACCCATGTGGCCTCGGGAGAGGCGGGCGGCATTACACAGCACATCGGTGCCTACCACGTGGAGACCGACAAGGGGGTCATCTCATTCCTGGACACCCCAGGCCATGCGGCGTTCTCGGCGATGCGCGCCCGCGGCGCCAAGGTGACTGACATCGTGATTCTGGTGGTGGCCGCGGACGACGGGGTCATGCCCCAGACCATCGAGGCGATCCAGCACGCCCGGGCGTCCAAGGTTCCCATCGTGGTCGCCGTCAACAAGATGGACAAGCCGGACGCCAACCCGGATCGGGTCATGCAGGAGCTCTCGCAACACGAGGTGCTGGCAGAGGAGTGGGGCGGAGACACCATGTTGGTCAAGGTCTCGGCCAAGACCGGGGCGGGCGTCGACGACCTGCTCGATGCCATCCTGCTGCAGGCGGAGGTGCTGGAGCTCAAGGCCCCGGTGGACGGACCCGCCCGAGGGACCATCGTCGAGTCGAGCCT
Source organism: Chromatiaceae bacterium (assembly GCA_049284555.1). GTDB lineage: Bacteria > Pseudomonadota > Gammaproteobacteria > Chromatiales > Chromatiaceae > Thiodictyon. Next base: position 17,550 of record JBAPYD010000191.1, read on the forward strand.
GGACAAGGGTCGCGGGCCGGTGGCCACCATCCTGGTCCAGTCGGGCACCCTGCGCCGCGGCGACGTGATCGTCAGCGGCAGCGAGTACGGCCGGGTACGCGCCATGTTCGACGAGGCCGGTAACCCGGTGGAGGAGGCAGGTCCCTCGATACCCGTCCAGGTCCTCGGTCTCTCGTCCACCCCCAACGCGGGGGACGATGTCCTGGCAGTCGACGATGAGCGTCGGGCCCGAGAGGTCGCCGAGCTGCGCGCCTCCCGGCTGCGCCGCTCCAAGCTGGAGGAGTCCCGGGGGCCGAGCCTCGATCAGCTCTTCTCTCAGCTCAAGGAGGGGGAGCAAAAGGCGCTCAATCTGGTCGTCAAGGCGGACGTGCAGGGCAGTCTGGAGGCCCTGCGGGATAGCCTGCTCAAGCTCGCGAGCGATGAGGTCAAGGTGAGCCTGGTGGCGACCGGGGTGGGCGGCATCACCGAATCCGACGCCAACCTGGCGGTGACCTCCGATGCCATCATCCTGGGCTTCAACGTCCGGGCGGACGCGGCCGCGCGCCGGGTGGTCGAAGACAAGGGGCTGGATCTGCGCTACTACAGCGTGATCTACGAGCTCATCGACGATGTGAAGAAGGCGCTCTCGGGTCTGCTGAGCCCCGTGGTCACCGAGGAGATCATCGGCATGGTCGAGGTGCGCGAGGTCTTCCGCTCCTCCAAGTTTGGCGCCATCGCGGGCTGCATGGTGGTAGACGGCGTCATTCGACGCAACAACCCCATTCGCGTGCTGCGCGACAACGTGGTGATCTATGAAGGCGTGCTGGAGTCTCTGCGCAGGTTCAAGGAGGACGTCGCGGAGGTCAAGGCGGGTATGGAGTGCGGTATCGGCGTGAAGAACTACAACGACGTTCAGGTCGGTGACCACATCGAGGTGTTCGAGCGCACCGAGCGGGCCCGCGTCCTGTGATGAGAGGCCCGGATTCGGAGTGCCGGCGAGCGGCAGGAGCGGGGGCCCACCCCGTTCCACCTGCGGTGGCCTGTGGGCGTGTCTTGCGCGCAACGGGCGCGAGGCCGCGACGGTGAAGGAGTTCGACCGTGCCGAGCGCATCGGTGCCGAGCTACAGCGGGAGCTCTATCAAGTCTTGCGAGACGAGGTGCGGGATCCCCGTCTGGCCAACATCACCCTCCAAGAGGTGCGGGTGGCGCGGGACCTGTCCCATGCTAAGGTGTTCTTCACCTGCTTCCCGGTCGACGAGGCGGGGGCCGAGCAGGAGAGCCTGCTCAACGGGCGCCTCGCGGGCTTTCTGCGCCATGCCTTGGCCCGGCGGGTGCGATTGCGCACCATGCCCCAGCTCCACTTTGCCCATGACGAGTCAATCCGTACCGGCGAGCGACTGTCCGCGTTGATCGACCAGGCGACGGAGGAACAAGGCGCCGATGCGGGCGATCCGCAGGGTGTCTGAGGGACCAAGCACCATGGGCAGACGTCGACCCGCCGGCCGAAACGTTACCGGCATTCTCCTGCTGGACAAGCCCATGGGGCTCACCTCCAACGATGCGCTCCAGCGGGTCAAGCGCATCTACCGGGCCGCCAAGGCCGGACACACTGGGAGCCTCGACCCCCTGGCTACCGGACTCCTGCCAGTTTGCCTGGGCGCCGCCACGAAGTTCTCCGCCTTTCTGCTCGATGCGGACAAACGCTATCGGGTGCGGGTTCACCTCGGCGTTACCACCAGCACCGCGGACGCCGAGGGAGAGGTCCTGGAGCGCCGACCGGTGGCGGGGATCGATGCACCAAGTATCGAAGAGGTCCTGGCCCGATTTCGTGGGGAGATCGATCAGCTTCCCCCCATGTACTCGGCCGTCAAGCACGGTGGGGAGCGACTCTATAAGCTGGCACGTCAAGGGTTGGAGGTCGAGCGCCAACCCAGGCGGATCCGGATCTTCGCGCTGGACCTATTGGGCTTCGATCTGCCCGAGATCGATCTGGACGTTCACTGTACCAAGGGGACCTATGTCCGCACCCTGGCCGAGGACATCGGTCGCGAGCTCGGCTGCGGCGGCCATGTGAGCGCGCTGCGCCGCACGGGAGTGGGCCCCTACGCGGAGACGGAGACCGCCTTCGTCACCCTTGAGCAGCTTCAGGAGCTGGCGGATCAGGAAGGTGCTGCGCAACGGTTGGACGCCCTGCTTCTGCCGCTCGATTCGGCGCTTGGGCACTGGCCGGCGGTGCGGTTGTCCGCGGACGCGGCGTTCTACCTCCAGCAGGGTCAGGCGGTCGTGGTCCCCCAGGCCCCGACTCGGGGTCTGGTGCGGCTCTTCGACGGCTCCCAGCGCTTTCTGGGGGTCGGCGAGATCTTGGACGATGGCAAGGTCAAGCCCAAGCGCCTGATCTGAGGAGATGCTGATCGACTGCCATCCGGGCATTCGATTAGCTCGCGCTTCGAGAGGCGCGACGCTCGAAGCGCTCCATTTTTCGCGGCTTGCCGCCGTCGAAAATGCCGGGCCATCCGTGGCCCGCACGGGAAAGTCGTTGATCAGGGCTTTCCTAAGCGGCCGATTAAGTTTGGTTCGCGCCAGGCGAGCCAGTAGAATTCCGCCTTCGTAACGATTGGCCGGTTGATCGGCCGATCGGGTAGGCCGGACCCCCTGAGGTCATAGTCGGGGCGGTCAGGATGGTGGTTGCTTCCGCCATCTCCATGGCCTTGTGTGCAGGCGCTCAATCCGTCTTTAGGAGACACTCATGACTATGACCGCAGCAGAGAAGAAGCAGATCGTCGACGCCTATGCCCGCGGGGAGCGGGACACCGGCTCCCCCGAGGTGCAGGTGGCGCTACTGACGGCGCGTATCCAGCAGTTGACCGAGCACTTCAACACGCACAAGCACGACCATCACTCGCGTCGCGGCCTGGTGCGCATGGTCAATTCCCGGCGAAAGCTTCTCGACTATCTCAAGGGCAAGGACCTGGACCGTTACCGCGAGCTGATCGCCCGTCTGGGCCTGCGTCGCTGAGGTTCGCGACGGGGCGGGGGCCTGGTGCCCTATGCCCCCGTCCCAACCCAAGAGTGTCATGATCCACCGAGGCGTCGCAGGGTGGATCGCGGTGTTGGCAGTCCGTCCGTCGGCTTCCCCGGCTCTGCGACGCGGACTTAGAGCCAGCCCCATCGGCGACCCCTATTCCGAGGAGACCCTGTGATCCCCACCCCTATCCGCAAGCAGTTCAAGTTCGGCAACCAGACCGTGGTCCTGGAGACCGGCGAGATCGCCCGACAGGCCGACGGCGCCGTGTTGGTCAACATGGACGACACCGTGGTGCTGGTCACCGTGGTGGTCAGTAAACAGCCCGCACCGGAGCGCGATTTCCTGCCGCTCACGGTCGATTATCAGGAGAAGACCTACGCGGCGGGACGCATTCCAGGCGGCTTCTTTCGCCGGGAGGGTCGTCCCAGCGAGAACGAGATTCTCACCTCCCGCCTCATCGACCGACCCATCCGGCCCCTTTTCGCCGAGGGTTTCACGAACGAGGTCCAGGTCATCGCGACGGTGAAGTCGCTGAATCCGGCCGTGAATGCCGAGGTGCCTGCGATGATTGGAACCTCGGCCGCCCTGGCGGTGGCCGGCGTGCCCTTCAACGGGCCCATTGGCGCGGCACGGGTGGGCTACAAGGACGGCGAATATATCCTGAACCCGGCGGTGACCGGTCTGAACCCCGACAGCGACCTCGACCTGGTGGTGGCGGGCACCGAGCACGCGGTTCTAATGGTGGAATCCGAGGCCCGGGGGCTCACCGAGGAGGTCATGCTGGGGGCCGTGCTATTCGGCCATGAGCAGATGCAGGTGGTCATCCAGGCCATCCGAGAGCTGGCCGCCGAGGTGAACAAGGCACCCATTGCCTTCACCCCCGCCGAGCCGGACCGGGACCTCGAGGACCGGGTGGCGAGTGCCTGCGCGGAGCAGATGGCCGAGGCCTATACCATCAAGGAGAAGCAGGTCCGCTACGGGACCCTGGACACCATTCGGGCCGGCGTGGTGCAAGGTATCTGTGGCGAGGACGGCTGCAAATGGACCCAGCAGCAGGTCATGGGTGCCATCGAGCGGTTGGAGAGCCGGATCGTGCGGGGCAACATCCTCGCCGGCAAGCCCCGTATCGACGGGCGTGACAACAAGACGGTTCGCCCCATCACCATCCGTACGGGGGTCCTTCCCCGGACCCATGGCTCGGCCCTCTTCACCCGAGGCGAGACCCAGGCCCTCGTCATCACCACGTTGGGGACCGAGCGGGACAGCCAGATCATCGACGCCTTGGAGGGGGAACGCCGCGAGCATTTCATGCTTCACTACAACTTCCCACCCTTTTGCGTGGGCGAGATCGGCCGGGTGGGCAGCCCCAAGCGCCGCGAGATCGGGCATGGGCGGCTGGCCAAGCGCGGCGTGCTCGCGGTGATGCCTGGCATCGAGGCCTTTCCCTATTCCGTGCGGGTGGTCTCCGAGATCACCGAGTCCAACGGCTCCAGCTCCATGGCCAGCGTGTGCGGCACCAGCCTGTCCCTGATGGATGCGGGCGTGCCCATCAAGTCTCCAGTGGCTGGTGTGGCCATGGGCCTGATCAAGGAAGCGGATCAGTTCGCGGTCCTCACCGACATCATGGGCGACGAGGACCACCTGGGGGACATGGACTTCAAGGTGGCGGGGACGTCACAAGGCATCAATGCCCTGCAGATGGATATCAAGATCGAGGGCATCACCCGGGAGATCATGGAGGTGGCCCTCGCCCAGGCGAAGGAGGGGCGTCTCCACATCCTCGGTGAGATGAACAAGGTCATCGACACCCATCGGGCGGAGATGTCGGAACACGCCCCTCGCATCATCGAGATCAAGATCCACCCGGAGAAGATCCGCGACGTCATCGGCAAGGGTGGCTCCGTCATCCGCTCGATCACGGAAGAAACGGGGGCCACCATCGACATCACCGACGATGGCCTGGTCAAAATTTTCTCTGTGGAGAAAGCCGCGGGCGAGGAGGCCAAGCGGCGCATCCAGCTCATCACCGCGGACGTGGAGGTGGGCAAGGTCTACGAGGGCCGTGTCGCTCGTCTCATGGACTTCGGTGCCTTCGTGACCATCCTCCCCGGGCGCGACGGTTTGGTGCACATCTCCCAGATCTGCGAGGAACGGGTCCAGTCGGTGAGCGACAAGCTCAAGGAGGGTGACGTGGTCCGCGTCAAGGTCCTGGAGGTGGACAAGCAGGGCCGCATCCGCCTCAGCATGAAGGCGGTGGAGCCCGGCGAGTAGACGGGCCCCGCCCGGTCCGGCCTCGGACCGGACCCCCCACGACGACAGGGGCCTCATCGGCCCCTTTTCTCTTTTCGCGCGGCCGCTCCGTTCGTTGCTCGCTGCGGAACAGGGTCTTGGTTCCCGATCAGACTGACCCGGCCGCCTCCCTCGTCTCTGCTCCAGATCAACGGGGTCTGGTACTTCAAGGGGGAGTGACTCCTTGAGCCCTGCCCTTGGGAAACGCTGACCAACGGCAGTCCTGGCATGTGACCCGCTCGCGCCCCGCGACCCACGAGTCTCGGGACGCTCCAATTTCGTGGGCTTCAAGCCCTTGAACGTGACGGCCCCACCTCGCCGTCCAGTCCTGCTCCGCTCGCCGGTCAGGGGCTGAACGTCTCCCTCAGCCCATGAGCAGTTGGGTGCAATCGCAACGCATCCTTGGCCCGCACGTCAAGCGCGATCAATCAGCGTGTCCCGGCCAGACTCTAGCAACCGCGGCACACAAGAATGCTCGAGGGAATTGACTTCGAGCACACCGCCCGCCTTTCGAATCGCCAACGTCGTCGTCTTGTGACTGGACTCGCCGTTCGAATCAAGCACAAAAAGAGTACGTTTGCGCCTGTGAGCGCAATCACCCATCGCTCTCTCTTCCTCCATTACGTTGCTGGCGCGAAGGCTTTAGTTAACTGATTTGCCTTCCTGGAGCGGTCATCTCTGGCCGCTATTTGTGACAAGCCGCAGCAGATTCCAGTAAAAGCGTGACACGGGACGTGTTAATCAGTCTTCAGCTGAACCGCGCCTTGTGATTCGGTCTGCAGGAGGGGGCGCAAAGGGAGTTTGCCAAGTTGGAGTCCGCCGGCGAAGCCTGACACGAGGATAACCTCAAGATGGTTCCAAGAAACAAACGTCGGTGTGACAGGGTGCTCGATGCGCCGGTTGCCGGAACGCGGTGCCGAAAGGCGCTCCGGGATGGGTGGGTTCCGGCCACCCTGTTCTTCTTCGGGATTTTACTGGCCGGGGCGGAAGTCGCTGCGGATGATGATGACCGCTACAGTGATGAGCGCCAGACTGATGCGCGGTGCGTTGTCAGACCCCAGAATCCGACGGTCGATGTGGGCAGTACCGTCAACTGGTCCGCGGACGTCAGCGGCTTCGGGTATCGGCGAACCTACGAATGGGAGCTTGACGGCGGCTTGCCGAGCAAGAGTGCCAGACGCACACCCGCGGTGCAGTACAGCAGCGCCGGTACCTTCGAGGCCAAGCTGAAGGTGTCCGACAGGCGGCACGAGGCCGAGTGCAAGACCGAGGTCAGCGTCCGTTCGTCCGCGTCTGTCAACCAGCCGCCGACGGCCAATGCGGGCGCGGACCAGACCCTGACGCTGGCTGCCGGTCAGAGCAGCATTGCCGTGACGCTCAGCGGCAGCGGCTCCGCGGACCCGGACGGAAGCCTCGTCGCCTACAACTGGACGGGCTCGCCGGACCCGGCCAACACGGTCAGCCCGAGCGTGACCCTGGTGCCTGGCAGCTACACCTTCAGCCTGGCGGTCACCGACAACGACGGGGCGAGCAGCGCACCCGATACCGTGACCATCACGGTCAACCCGGCGCCGCGGATCAACCAGCCGCCGACGGCCAATGCGGGAGCGGACCAGACCCTGACGCTGGCTGCCGGTCAGAGCAGCATTGCCGTGACGCTCAACGGCAGCGGCTCCGCGGACCCGGACGGAAGCCTCGTCGCCTACAACTGGACGGGCTCGCCGGACCCGGCCAACACGGTCAGGCCGAGCGTGACCCTGGTCCCTGGCAGCTACACCTTCAGCCTGGCGGTCACCGACAACGACGGGACGAGCAGCGCGCCCGATACCGTGACCATCACGGTCAACCCCGCGCCGCCTCCACAGGCCTGTAACCCGGTCCCGACCGATCCGGATCTGGCGCACGCGGAGTGCATCACCGAGTACACGGGACCCGAGGTGTGCGTAGCGTGCCACGAGCCCGAGGCGCGGGACATGCACGGCTCGGTGCATTACCAGCAGGGCGGGGCCTTCCCCAACGTGACCAACATCCCTCTGGACTTCTACGCCGCGGGCGAGCGGCCTGCCCATCCGGCCGCTGAGCTGGTCGCCACGGGTATCAACACCTACTGTGGCACCCATGAGAACTCCCCACGCTTCACCTGCGCCGGCTGCCATGTCGGTAATGGGCGCTTCCCAAAGAGTGAGGACGAGCTACTCACGCTGTCCGAGGATGAGCAGCTTCACGAGCTGGCCAACATCGACTGCTTGATGTGCCACCAGGAGGTGTACAAGCGCTTCCCGGACTGGACCGCGACCGGCTACGGCTTCACCCCTCTTACGCTGGAGAATGTGGCCACGGACGCGGGTGGCCATCTGGTCCACGCGGACGGCGCCACGGTGGTGCGTGAAGGCTTCGCGGGTATCCCGAACGTCGACCCCGTGACCGGCGATTTCCAATTCCTGGCGGCGGGCAGCGATACCCTGCCCTTGGATGTGCCCATGTCGCCCATGGCCATCACGACCCTGGAGGCCGCCCAGAGCGTGCACCCGACCACCCGTCAGTCCTGCCTCAACTGTCACGCTGGGGCGGGCGGCGCGGACGGTGCCAAGCGCGGCGACCTCTCAAAGGAGATCGCGCATACCGCCAACGTCAACCTGGACTTCCACATGAGCACCCAGGGCGCGGATCTGTCCTGCTCGGAGTGCCACAGTGTGGGTGAGCACCGGGTCCGGGGACGCGGACTCGATCTGCGCGCCAATGACGTTCCCGAGCCGTTTACCTGCGACAGCGCCGGCTGCCACACCAGCCAGCCGCATCCTTCAACCACGACCGGGAGCCGATTGAACCGTCATGCCGCGAAGGTGGCCTGCCAGACCTGCCACATCCCCACCTACGCCAAGGCGGAGGTCGGCACCGAGGTGGCTCGCGACTGGCAGGATCCGCATCCGTCCGACGCCGCCTGCAATGGCCGTGGCGGTTGGTTGCCCCGCGAGGACAAGGGCTTCGATCTCATCCCCGCCTACACCTGGTTCGACGGCAAGAGCGAGGTCTACTACCTGGGCGAGTCACTCGACGGCGTTCCGACCCTTCCCTTGGACGGGGACGTGGCAGCGAGCTTCGGCAGCGGCTTCGCGGCCTCCGAGCCCGCCTACGTTCTGGGCGCACCAACGGCGATCCTCAACGGCAGCGGTGCGATCGATCAGCGGCTCGGGTCGAACAACGCGGGTGCGAAGATCTATCCGATGAAGGAGCACTGGGGCAAGCTCGCGAGCGATGGCGAAAGCCTGATCGGGCACTCCACCTTCGAGTTCTTCCGCACCGGAAGCTTCTGCCGCGCGGTCGCGGTCGGGCTGGGCATTGACGAGGTCAACCAGGAGCAGAGCAGCGTTTGTGGCGGTCTGCCGGGCGATCCCGAGATGCCCCCTGGCACCGAGGTGGTGGCGGTCCACACGTTCCAGACCATCAATCATGGTGTGGAGCCGGGGGGCAGCGCCCTGGGTGCGGCCAACCAGTGCGGTGTCTGCCACAGCACGCCAAGCCTGAGCGGTGGTCCGGCGCGGATGGATCTAGAGGGCGAGCTTGGCTATGCCCTGCGGACCGACATCCGGCTCCCCACGGGTCCGAGCAGCAACGGAACCTGGACCTGCTCCGTGAGCTGCCATGGAAGCAAGAGCGCCAACTTCACGCGTATCCACGACATCGGAAATCACCGTAGTCGCGGTTGCCGCGCGTGCCATTCCCAGATCACCAGCCGGTGATCGTGTGACGAACCGACCCGGGGCCTGAGGTGCCGCGGGTCGACAAGCTGGGCCTGGACACGGATGTCCGGGCCTTTCTCGCTCTTCGATCCCCACCTTTTCTCAGTTCCCCGGACTGACGGCAACCAGGGCGGCAAGATCTCCGGCCCCGCGCCGAATGGTCCTTTGGGGTCGGCAGTGCTATCTTCCCGGCCCCGAGTCCAGTCGACACCACTGTGAGTGAGATGGATCCGCAGCAGGCCCCTCGGCGGTCGCTCTCCCCGGCCGCACCCAAGTCCAGTCCCGACGAGATCCCGCGGCTCCTTCGTCTCGCCACCTCGGCCTCGGTAGCCACCGCCACGTTGCTCATCGCGGCGAAGCTTGCGGCCTGGCTGGTCACGGGCTCGGTCAGCGTGATGGCCTCACTGGTCGACTCGCTGATGGACGCGGGCGCGTCCCTAGTGAATCTTTTCGCGGTACGCTACGCACTCCAGCCTGCCGATAGCGATCATCGCTTTGGTCACGGCAAGGCCGAGTCCCTCGCGGGGTTGGGGCAATCCGCCTTCATCGCCGGATCGGCCGTCTTCCTTGTGCTCCATGCCGTTGACCGACTGCTGCATCCCCAGCCGTTGAGTCAGATCGCTGCCGGCATCGCGGTCATGGTCTTCGCCATGATGGTCACGGGTGCGCTGCTTACACTCCAGTACCAAGTGATCCGGCGCACCCAGTCCACCGCCATTCGAGCCGACGCGCTGCACTACGCAACCGATCTCGCGACCAATGGGGCGACACTCCTGGCCTTGGTCCTGGCGGCCCTCGGCTGGCCGGGTCTGGATCCTTTGTTCGCCCTGATGATCGCGGCCTATATCCTCCACAGCGCCTATCGGATCGCCCGGGACGCCATCGACCTGTTGATGGATCGGGAGCTCCCCCCGGAGGAGCGGCAAAGAATCCGCGAGGTCGCGGAGGCAGTTCCCGGCGTGCGCGGTGTGCACGAGATCCGGACGCGACGCTCCGGGCATGTGCCGGTGATCCAGCTGCACGTCGAGCTGGCCGACGAGCTACCGCTGATCGAGGCCCACCGGATCTCCGATGCCGTCGAGGAGGCCCTCCATACGTTGCATCCAAGAGCCGACGTGACCATCCATCAAGACCCGGTGAGCCTTGGAGCGGAGGGCCGCCAGATCATTTGAGTCGAGGCGCATCGGCTCATGGCTCCGAAGGCAAGGGGTTGACGCGGCCAGCCGGATCGGTGTTCATGGGTCCCTCGATTCGTTCGCTCCCATGGCCCTCGTGGATCCCGCTGGCATCAAGCGCATCGCTCTGGTCACGGATTTCGGTCCCGGTATCTATACGGGACAGGTCAGGGCCAGGATCTCCGCCCTCGTGCCGCATCTGCGGCTGCTCGACCTGGCGGACGACCTGGTGCCCTTTCGCCCGGATCTGGCCGCGTACCTGCTGCCCGCACTGACTCGCGACATGCCCCGGGGCACGCTTTATCTCTGCGTGGTGGATCCGGGAGTGGGCGGCGAGCGGGGTGCGCTGCTGGTCGAGTCCCGGGATGACTGCTTCCTGGGGCCCGACAACGGCCTCCTCTCCCGGGTCGCCCAAGCGGGACCTGACGCGCGGGCTTTTCGCATTTCCTGGCGACCCCGGGATCTCTCGGCGAGCTTCCACGGCCGCGATTGGTTCGCCCCAGCGGCGGCCCGGCGCTGCCTGGGAGAATCCCTGGACCTCGTCCCGGTCGAGCTCGGGGAGCTCGAGGGCGCCCATTGGCCGCAGGAGCTGCCGTCGATCATCTACAGGGACAACTACGGAAATCTTATGTGCGGGGTGCGGGCGGCGACGCTTCCGGTCGACGCCAAGTCCAGGATCAAGGTTCGAGCAGGGGGGCGGGCTCTCGATCGTGCCCGCACCTTCTGCGAAGTCCCCGCCGGCCAGCCCTTCTGGTACGAGAATGCCCTGGGTCTGGTGGAGATCGCCGTCAATCGGGGGCGTGCGGATCGGCTGCTTGGTCTGGCGCCCGGGGACCCGGTCCAGCTTGTGACGGAGGGGGGAGACTGAATCCGGCCATGTGCGAGCTTTTTGCCATGTCCAGCCTGGTGCCCGCGACAGTGGACCTGTCCCTGGAGCGCCTGGCTCGTCGCGGAGGGGACGAGGGGCCCCACCGGGATGGCTGGGGCTGCGCCTTTTACGAGGGCCCCGACCTTTTCCTGGTACGGGAGCCTCACGCCGCTGCACACAGTCCGCTGATGCGGCTCCTGGAGACCCAGCAGCGGCGTGCATGCATGGTGCTGGGCCACCTGCGACTTGCCAGCGTCGGAGGCCGCGCCCTACGCAACACGCAGCCGTTCGCCCGGGAGCTCGGCGGTGTGATGCACAGCTTCGCGCACAACGGCGACCTTCATGGGATCCACGCGCCCAGCGGGGCTCAGCCACGCCGCTTTCGGCCAGTGGGCGACAGCGACTCCGAGTGGGCCTTTTGCGCCCTGCTGGAGCGTCTCGCGCCGCTGTGGCTCAGGGCGGAAGGGGAGGTGCCGCCGCTGACGGAGCGGCTCTCCCTCATTGCCGGTTGGGCTGGGGAGCTACGCGCCCTGGGCACGGCCAACTTCATCTATGGGGACAGCACGGCCCTGTTCGTCCATGCAGACCGCCGCACCCAGACGGACGGGGCCATTCGTCCGCCCGGGCTCTATCTCCTGCAGCGCGCATGCTGGCGACCCGGCCCGGAACTGGCCGAAGCCGGCGTCAGCCTGGCGACGGTGCGCCAGGATGTCGCGCTGGTCGCCAGCGTACCCCTCACCGACGAGCCCTGGCGCCCCCTGGGTCAAGGCGAGGTCTTGGCACTCCAGCGCGGACGATGTCTCGATCTCTCGGGTCGTGAGATCGGCGACCGTAGTGTGCGCCTCGGCGGATCAGCCGGATCGCCTTGAGCCTGCTCATGCAGGTGCTGGCCGTCGGCGTTCTTCTGGCCTGCAAGCCCTCTGGGTTTCAATTGCCGCCTCCAACGTGGCGGCGACGGAGCCGCGCTCCGATCCGCCCGAGGTCGGCACCAACGCCTATCCGGCGGTGTACCTTGGGGTTTCGCTGGTGGCTGCGAGGAAACCTCGACGCCGTGCCCGCGCTTGGTCCTCCGCCGCGGGGCCAGGCGAGCCTTGGGCGCGTGTCGCCGTTTGCCTGTGTCATAATTTCCATCTTTTCGCCGACCTGTGATCGACCATGTCTGGTCCGGAGATTCCTCAGATAAAGGCAAATGTTCAGGTCGGCGGCGCCCGATCCGAGTCCGCCGCAACCGGGTGGCAAGGCCGGCTACGCGCCTATGTCCATCTGGTGCGTCTGCACCGTCCAATCGGCATCTTCCTGCTCATGTGGCCTGCGTTCTGGGCCCTGTGGCTGGCGGGGGAGGGCGAGCCACCCTGGCCCGTGGTGCTGGTGTTCATGCTCGGGGTGGTGCTGATGCGCTCGGCGGGTTGTGCCATCAATGACTTCGCGGACCGGGATTTCGACGGCCACGTCGCCCGCACCAATCAGCGTCCGCTGGCGGCCGGGGTGGTCGCTCCTGGCGAGGCGGTGGCAGTATTCCTGGTGCTCAGCCTGGCCGCCTTCGGTCTCGTGCTGCTGCTCAACTGGCAAACGGTGGCCCTGTCGGTCGTTGCCCTGTTGCTGACCTTGGTTTATCCGTTCATGAAACGCTTCACCCATGTGCCCCAAATGTTCCTGGGCGCGGCCTTCGGATGGGCTATCCCCATGGCCTTCATGGCGGTGACCGAGTCGATCCCAGCGCTTGCCTGGATACTATTCCTCGCCACCTTGATCTGGGCCCTGGTCTACGACACCCAGTACGCCATGGTGGACCGGGAGGATGACCTCGCGATTGGCATCAAGTCCACGGCCATCCTGTTTGGCCGCTGGGACCGTCTGGCCATCGGCTTGCTGCAAGCGCTGATGCTGGCGATTCTGGTGTGGGTCGGGCTGGAAGCGGGGCGGGGGCTCTGGTACTTCGCCGGGATCGAGGTGGCCGCAGCCTTCGCCGTCTACCAGCAGTGGCTGATCCGCAAGCGGGAGCCTGCGGCCTGTTTCCAGGCCTTCCTCAACAACAACTACCTCGGAATGGCGATATTTTTGGGACTGGTGCTCGACTACGCCTCCGCAGCTTGATTTTCTGGTTTTCGGATTGACCATTGAACGACCGTGGAGTCTGCGGTCTCCAACCCTTTGCATTCTCTGACGAGGAACTAATCATGCGTCTCAAGACTCCTCTGGCCGGGCTGACCGGTCTCGTGTTTCTCCTCACCGCCCTCCTGCTACCGGCTGCCATTTGGGCCGCCGACGAAGGCATCGACTACACGGTGCTGAAGCCGGCCCAGCCCACCGAGACCGGCGATCAGGTGGAGGTGCTGGAGGTCTTCTGGTACGGCTGTCCTCATTGCTGGTATCTGGAGCCCGTCATGGAGCAGTGGCTGGCGACCAAGCCCGCGGGAGTCGCATTCCGCCGCATGCCGGCAACCGGTCCCCGCTGGGAGCCCCACGCGCGCGCCTACTATGCGGCGGAATCCCTCGGCAAGCTCGACGTCTTCCACGACGCCCTGTTCAAGGCGATGCAGGTGCAGAAACGCCCGATCATGAAGGAAGACGACCTGGTCAGGTTCGCCGGGGAGGTCGGGATCGACCCGGAGGAATTCCGCACCGCCTACAACTCCTTCTACGTGGAGGCGCGGGTGCGCAAGGCTGACGAGATGGGGCGCCGCTACGGAATCGACGGGGTCCCGGCTTTGATCATCAACGGCAAGTACCGGACCAGCCCGTCGCAGACCGGGGGTCAGGATCGCCTGGTAG
>JBAPYD010000192.1:0-3982 GCA_049284555.1 Chromatiaceae bacterium
TAGGGCTCCTGGGCGGGGGCCTTGACGCGGATCCGCTTCTCACCGGACTGGGGCGGCTCCTCGCGGGTCTTGGGGGGGGCGATCGTCTCGGCCTTGAGGGGTCCGAAGTGCTTCTCCGCCAGGGCGAAGACCTGCTCCGGGTCCACGTCGCCCGCGACCACCAGGGTGGCGTTGTTCGGCGCGTACCAGAGGCGGTACCAGTCCTTGATGTCCTCCAGCCGCAGCTGTGCCAGATCTCCGGGCCAGCCGATCACCGGGTTGCGATAGGGGGATGCCGCGAAGGCGGTGGCGTTGAACTGCTCGTAGGTCAGGGATTGGGGGTCGTCGTCCGTGCGCATGCGCCGCTCCTCCTTCACGACCTCGATCTCCTTTTTGACCGACTCCGGCTCGAGGCTCAGACCGCGCATGCGCTCCGCCTCCAGCTCGAAGGAGACCTCGAGACGGTCGCTGGCGAGGTTCTGGTAGTAGGCCGTGTAGTCGGCCCCGGTGAAGGCGTTCTCCTCCCCCCCGTTTTCCGCGATGATCTTGGAGAACTCGCCGGGTCCGAGGTGCTCGGTACCCTTGAACATCATGTGCTCCAGCACATGAGAGACCCCCGTGATGCCCCCGTACTCGTAGCTCGCCCCCACCTTGTACCAGACCTGGGAGGTGAGGATGGGGGCCCGCTGGTCCGGCTTGACCAGCACCTTGAGCCCATTGTCCAGGGTGCGCTCGAAGACCTTGACGGGCGCCTCCGTGGAGGCCCGGGCCGGCAAGGCGAGCGCAGCGACCAGCCCCAGCGTGGTTGGCAGGTAGATCAGGGCGTCAGTCCCTCTGTGTCGGATCGAACAAGTTCGCATGACGACTCCGGTGGTCGAATTTGTTTAGCGCGAGGACATGGGGGCGCGGAACCCCTTGCTCCAGTCCCCGGGGAGGGTGCTCCGTGACGGTTCGGTAACCCGGCGCGGCCGGCGCCCGGTCCGCCTCTGGTAGCATAGGCGGCTGGAAACAGACCACGCGATCCATCGACCGCGGCGACCAGTATGTTCGGATTCGGCAAGAAACGGCAGGAGGGCCAGAGCCCGGCGTCGGAGGCCCCCCCGGAGCGGCGAGGTCTCTTCTCGCGCCTGCGGGATCGGCTGGCGCGCACCCGGGCCCAGCTCGGCGCCGGCCTCTCGGACCTGTTCCTGGGCCGCAAGCGGATCGACGATGACCTGCTGGAGGAGCTCGAGACCTTGCTCCTCACGGCGGATCTCGGGGTGGAGGCCACGGGGCGCATCATCGGCGATCTCACCCAGCGGGTGAAGCGTCAGTCCCTGTCCGATCCCCAGGCGCTGCTGGCGGCCCTCAAGGAGGACCTGCGCGGCATCCTGACCGCCGCCGAGGCCCCGGTCCGCGAGGCCGCGCCGGGCCGGCCCCAGGTGATCCTGGTGGTCGGGGTCAACGGCGCGGGCAAGACCACGACCATCGGCAAGCTGGCCAAGCGCCTCCAGGAGGAGGGCAACAGCGTGGTGCTTGCCGCCGGTGATACCTTCCGCGCCGCCGCGGTGGAGCAACTCCAGACCTGGGGCGAGCGCAATCGGGTGCCGGTCATCGCGCAGCAGATGGGGGCGGACTCCGCCTCGGTCGTGTTCGACGCCCTCCAGGCCGCGAGCGCCCGGGGCGCCGACGTGCTCATCGCCGACACCGCCGGTCGTCTGCACACCAAGAGCAACCTGATGGAGGAATTGGCCAAGATCGCCCGGGTACTGAAGAAGCTGGACCCGGAGGCACCCCATGAGGTGATGCTGGTGGTGGATGCCACCACCGGTCAGAACGCGCTCAACCAGGCCGTTCAGTTCCACCGGTCCGTGGGGCTCACGGGTATTACCCTGACCAAGCTGGACGGGACCGCCAAGGGAGGAATCGTCTTCGCCATCGCCGAACGGCTCAAGGTGCCCATCCGCTTCATCGGGGTCGGCGAGGGGATCGAGGATCTACGGCCCTTCGATGCGGACGAGTTCCTGGATGCCCTGCTTGGCTGAGCAGTATCCATGAGGCGGGAAGGGCGGCCGTGATTCGCTTCGAGCACGTCTTCAAGCGCTACCCTGAGCGGGGCGATGCCCTCGCCGACGTGACCTTCCAGCTCGACGAGGGTGAGATGGTCTTTCTCACGGGCCACTCGGGGGCGGGAAAGAGCACCCTGCTGCGCCTGATCGGGCTGCTCGAGCGGCCCAGCCGAGGACAGGTGATCGTCAACGGGCGCAACCTCGCGAGCCTGCCGCGGCGCAAGATCCCGTTACACCGTCGCGAGGTGGGCATGATCTTCCAGGATCACCGGCTGCTTGCCGACCGAAGCGTCTTCGACAACGTGGCGCTGCCCCTGGTGGTGTCCGGGCTGAGCCACAAGGAGATCGGGCGGCGCGTGCGGGCGGCCCTGGACCAGGTGGGGCTGCTCAAGCGGGAGCGGGCCCTGCCCGTGGCACTCTCGGGGGGCGAGCAGCAGCGCGTGGGGATTGCGCGGGCCGTGGTGGCCAGGCCGCCGCTGCTCTTGGCCGACGAGCCCACGGGCAATCTGGACCCCGACCTCTCCCGCGAGATCTTCCAGCTCTTCGAGCGCTTCCACTACGTCGGGGTGACGCTCATCATCGCCACCCATGACCTCGCCCTGATCCGTGCCAGCCACCATCGCACCTTCACCCTGGGCGACGGGCGGCTCGTGCACGACACGGGGGTCGCCTGAGCGTGGCGCGGGCTCCGATCAGGCCCCGCCCGAGGGCCCGCTCCCGGCGACGCGCCCCACCCCGCCTGGTCCAGCTACCCCGGATCTGGCTCGACCATCACGTCCAGAGTGCCGTTTCCACCCTGGGGCGCCTGATGCGGGCCCCCTGGGCCACCGGGATGACGGTCGCCGTCATCGCCGTGGCCCTGGCCCTGCCCGCGGGTCTCTTCGTCCTCACCGAGAACCTGCGCCAACTGGTGGGCGGATGGGACCAGGCAGCCGCGATCTCGGTCTTTCTGCGCTCGGAGGTCTCGGATGAGACCGCGGACGCCGTCGCCGAGGAGCTGCGCGGCTGGCCGGAGCTGGAGCGGGTGGAGGTGATCAGCTCCGCGGAGGCGCTGCAGGAGTTCCGGGAGCAGGCGGGCTTCGAGGAGGCCCTGTCCCAGCTCAAGGAGAATCCCTTGCCCGCCGTCCTGGCCCTGTTTCCGAGCCCGGGCTACGGCACCCTCGAGCAGGTGAAATTGATCCAGGAGCACCTGGGGGATGTCCCGGAGGCGGACTTCGTGCGCGTGGATACCCAGTGGCTGATGCGCTTCCAGGGAATCCTGGACCTCATCCAGGCGGCAGTGCTGCTGCTGGGGGGGTTGCTTGGCCTGGGCGTGCTCCTGATCGTCGGCAACACCATCCGGCTCGAGATCCAGAACCGCAGCGGGGAGATCGAGATCATGGAGCTGGTGGGGGCCACCGCCGCCTTCATCCGCCGTCCCTTTCTGTACGCGGGGGTCTGGTATGGGCTGCTGGGGGGCGTGGCCGCCTGGGTGCTGGTGACCATTGCCGTATTTGCACTGCAAGGGCCGGTTTCCCGTCTGGCGAGCCTCTATCGCACCGATTTTCCGGTTTCCGGCTTGAGCCTCCTAGCCTTGCTGGGGATGTTGGCTGGCAGCATGTTGCTCGGCCTCGTGGGCAGCTGGATAGCGGTCAACCGGCACCTGCGAGAGGTCGAGCCGGACTAGTGCCGCGTAGCCCCGGGCCGTCGCCTCGGAAGGCGACCATTAAGTGAACAGATTTTTCGGTTCATAACCTGAACACCTCGGGTCGGGATAACGAAAGATTAATCGGCTGGAAAGACTGCCGTGCAACTTTTCATCTAATTGAAAGAAAAGTAAAAATATAAGATCGATTGGTTGGGCCGATGGATCGCATCGGAATTTCCGATGCCGCTTGCACCGCCGCTGGGCTTGTACAAAGCCCGATCTTTTCCTAAAGTTCGGTCAACTTTTGGCGCGGTGCACTGTCCAAAAC
>JBAPYD010000193.1:0-4911 GCA_049284555.1 Chromatiaceae bacterium
CTGGGACCCGTCCTGGTCACCGCCGACGAGATCCCGGACCCCCAGTCCCTCGCCCTGACCTGCACCCTGAACGGAGAGCGGGTCCAAACCGGCGACACCGCCGACATGATCTTCCCCGTCGCCGAGCTCATCGCCTTCCTGAGCCGGGACACGACCTTGCTCCCCGGCACCCTGATCCTGACAGGCACCCCGCCCGGAGTCGGAGTCGCGCGCAATCCCCCGCGGTTTCTGCGGGATGGTGATCGGGTGGCAGTGGAGATCGAGGGCATCGGCACCCTCGAGAATCCGGTGGCCCAGGCGCCCTGACGCACCCACTCCGTAGGTGACCGAGCGGCGCCCGGTTGGCGGGTCGGATGAAGGAAGCGCTGATCGATTGCGGTTCCCGTGCGGGCCAGGAATGGCCCGCCACCTTCAGGGCCTCAGGCCCCAGAATCGGGATCCTGAGGGCTCAGCGCCACAACGGGTCCTCTGACGGGAGGCCATCCTGGGACTCCGACTGGGCCCTCGGAAGCCAGACATCTCCGAACGGATAGGGGTCTGCACGGCCCAGGGGCTTGTAGCCAAAGACGATGTCGCCTTTGGTTCCGTCGTTGAGGCTGAGCTGACCGATCCCGTTGCGTCCGTCCGTATCCAGGATGATATCCGCCCAGCCGGCCCGACCGTCATCGCAATAGACATCGAAGAGGGCATCCTGGGAGCCGTTCAGACCGTTGTAGGAACCGCGGCAGCCGTTGGGCCCATTCGACACCCGGAAGCTCGCCGAGAAGGGGGGCAGGGACTGGTAGGTGCCCATATAGAGCCCTCCGTCCATGGCGACCGCGAAGGGGCCGGAGGTGGACTGTCCCGGCAGGATGTCATCGGCCAGGGGCTCGTCGAAGTAGTCCAGCACCTGGCTCAGACACGCCGGATAGTCGTCCAGGTCCAGGTGCCGGCACAGCCTGTCCCCGTAGTCCTCGGGTGACACCGAGGTGCTGATGCCTCCAAGATGACCTGGAAGCACCCAGCCGCATCCAACGAGGCCCACGCAGCTGGCGACGAGGGCGCCGGACAGGCAGTTTCTCCAAAGGGGTCCCAACACGTGTCTCGCCCTCCGCGGATGAACCTGGTGAAACCCCCTTTAAGGGGATCCCGAGATCGATGGCTCGATTGTCCGCTGCGCCACGAAAACCTCGGGACGCGGCCGCGAACGCCGCGAGTGTAGCCCTTGGCCCACTGAGAGTCTGAATGCCAGTTCTCGCCACGGAAGACCAGAATAGCTTGACTGGCCGCTCGGTTTCGCCTCAGCTGATTGGCCATCATGGACCGCGGCCGAGGACCGACGACGCCACTCCGGGCCAACCGTCTGGGAGTCCAAGATCCTCCCCTGGCAATTCATCGCCCTGCATCCGTGTGTGGATGATCACCATGCTGCCAGACCCGAAATCCAAGCCCAATCGTCCCACGCGCAGCCCTTCCGCGGGGATCGCCATCCTCATGGGATCGCTCCTGCTCGCCGCCTGTTCCCAGCCCTTGGTGCTGGACCAGTCCCTACCCCAGCAGGTCGCGGCCAACCTGGCGGAAAACGCCTGCGTCAACCGCTGCCAAGCCACCAAGGACGGCTGCGACGATGACGCCCGCTTCGAGTATGCCCAATGTCAGGCCGGCTACGGCCAGGACTTGCGGGGGTACAGGCGCTGTTTGGCATCGAGCGCGCAGAAGTGCGGATACCCCTGGTGGAGTTGCTCCGAGAACAACTACGGCTATTGCACCAACCGCTACTGGGAATGCCGGGACGCCTGCCGGCAGCCCCATCGTCTTGCCAGCGGCTACGAAGGCTGAGCTCGCGCCGGACGCCGCCTAGTCAGGCCGCAGTCGGCAGGGTCGGGCGCCCCGACGCGGGCCCCGCGACCCGTGCGAATGATTCGACCGCCACCGGCAGCGTTCCCTCGCCGCCGATGTCCCAGGGCGTCAGTCCTGGTCCAGCAAGGCCGCGTGGGCCGCCGCCAGGCGCGCCACCGGCACCCGCGGACCCGAGCAGCTCACGTAGTCCAGCCCCGCCTTATGGCAGAAGGCGATGGAGGCCGGGTGACCGCCGTGCTCGCCGCAGATCCCCACGTGCAGGTCCGGCTTGACGGAGCGTCCCCACTCCACGGCGAGCTGCATGAGCTTGCCCACCCCCTTCACGTCCAGCACCTCGAAGGGGTTGTCCTGCAGTATCCCGGACTGATTGTACAGCGGCAGGAACTTGTTCTCCGCGTCCTCCCGGGAGAAGGAGAAGGTGGCCTGGGTCAGGTCATTGGTGCCGAAGGAGAAGAACTCCGCCTCATGGGCCAGGGACTCGGAGCGCATGCAGGCCCGCACCACCTCGATCATGGTACCGAACTTGAAGCTCACGGGATGGCCATAGCGCTGGGCGATCTCCTCGTGGATCACGTCCACGAAGGACTTCACCTTCTTCAGCTCCTCAACGGTGCACACCTGGGGCACCTTGATCTGGGGATACACCTCGATACCCATCCGGGAGCACTCGGCCGCCGCCTCCAGGATGGCCCTGATCTGCATTTGGTAGATCTCCGGGAAGGTGATCCCCAGGCGCACACCCCGATGGCCCAGCATGGGGTTGGTCTCGTAAAGGGCCCGCACCTTCTTGAGCATCGCCTCCTTCTTCGCGATGGCCTCCTCCACCATGGACGTATCCACGGCCCGGCGCATGGAGTCGATATCGTGCCGGAGCTTGTCCGGCGTGTGGAGCAGCCCCATCGCACCGGCCAACACGCTGATGCCCCGTGTGGCCTTGGAGAGGCTTCGCAGCTCCTCCAGCTCCCGCTCCAGGACGTGCTCGCTCGGAAGGAACTCGTGGATCGGCGGATCCAGGAGCCGGATGGTCACCGGGTTGGGCGACATCACCTCGAACAGTTCCTTGAAGTCCTTACGCTGTAGCGGCAGGAGTCGGTCCAGGGCCGCCTGGCGCTGCTCCGGGGTCTCCGCCACGATCATCTCGATCACGATAGGCAGGCGCTCGGGGTCATTGAACATCCGCTCGGTGCGGGCAAGCCCGATGCCCACGGCGCCGAACTTCAGGGCCCGGCGCGCATCGTCGGGGGTATCCGCATTGGCCATGACCTTGAGCCTGGCCTCCTCATCCGCCCAGGCGAGCAGGGTGCTGAGCTCTGGGGTGAAGTCAGGCTCCACCGTGGCGATCTCCCCCAAATAGACCTTGCCGTTGCTCCCGTCGATGGTGATGACGTCCCCCTCCTTGAACCGGTTATCACCGACGATGGCCTCGCGACGATCCACATCCACGCTGATGCCCTCGGCACCCGCCACGCAGGGCTTGCCCATGCCCCGGGCCACCACCGCGGCATGGGAGGTCTTGCCGCCCCGGGAGGTCAGGATGCCCTGGGAGGCGAAGAAGCCATGGATGTCCTCGGGCTTGGTCTCCTCGCGCACCAGGATGACCTTCTGCCCCAGGTCCTTGCCCATCTGCTCGGCCCGGTCCGCGTCGAACACGGCCACACCCGATGCCGCGCCGGGAGAGGCGGGCAGCCCTTGCGCCACGGCATTGGCCTTGACCTTCGGGTCCAGGCGTGGGAACAGCATCTGCTCCAGGAGGTCCGGCTGGATACGCAGCAGGGCCTGGCGCTTGCTGATCAGCCCCTCCCGCTCCATCTCCACCGAGGTACGCACCATGGCGGTGGCGTTCATCTTGCCGTTGCGGGTCTGGAGGCAGTAGAGGGTGCCCCGTTCGATGGTGAACTCGAAGTCCTGGACCTCCCGGTAGTGGCTCTCCAGACGGTCACGGAGCTGGTCGAGCTGGGCCGCAAGCTCCGGCATCTCGACCTGGAGCCGGTCGATGGGCTTCGGGGTACGAATGCCCGCCACCACGTCCTCGCCCTGGGCGTTGACGAGATACTCGCCATAGAGCTTGTTCTCGCCCGTGGCCGGGCTGCGCGTGAAGCCCACGCCGGTGGCGGAATCGTCCCCCCGGTTGCCGAACACCATGGTGACCACGTTCACCGCCGTGCCGTTGGCCATCTCCGGGGTGATGTGGAACTGCTTGCGGTAGTCGACGGCACGCTTGCCCATCCAGGAGTTGAAGACCGCCTTGATGGCGATCTCGAGCTGCTGGTAGGGGTCCTCCGGGAAGGGTCGGCCGGTGGCGTCCTCCACCACCTTCAGGAAGCGCTCACTGACCTCCTTGAGGTCCGAGGCGCCCAGATCCACGTCCTGCTTGGCGTTGCAGGCCCGCTTCACCTCATCGAACTGCTTGTCGAACAAGGTGTCAGACACCCCTAGCGCCACCTTGCCGAACAACTGGATGAAGCGCCGGTAAGCGTCATAGCCGAAGCGCGCATCGCCCGTGGAGCGGATCTCTCCCTGCAGGGTTGCCGCGTTCAGCCCCAGATTCAGGATGGTGTCCATCATGCCCGGCATGGACATGGCCGAGCCGGAGCGAACCGACACCAGGAGGGGATCCTCGGGATCACCGAAGCCTTTGCCCGTCTTCTCCTCCAAGGCCCGCATCTGGGCGTGGACCTGGTCGAGTAGTCCGGCTGGGAGCTTACGGTCGGGCGTGGACAGATACTCCAGACACGCCGCGGTGGAGATCACGAAACCGGGGGGGACATTGAGCCCGATCTGGGTCATCTCGCATAGATTGGCGCCCTTGCCTCCCAAGAGCTTCTTATCCTTGCCGTCCCCTTCCTCGAAGGCGAACACGTACTTCGTGGTATCGGATGCCATGGCTCCCTTTGTACCTCTCTATTGAGTCAGACGAATGTGAATGGACCTGGCTCGGGGCCCGAACGGTCCCCGGGTAGAAGGCTGGCCCCTATTGTCGCAGAGCTTGAGCCCCGCGGTTGACTAAAATATGCAGGAAATTTGCCGTGGCGCATGCAAACGGCATCGGCGCTCTTCCCCGCGGTGCACGAG
>JBAPYD010000194.1:0-7521 GCA_049284555.1 Chromatiaceae bacterium
GGCGAAGGGGTGCCAGGGGGGATCCACCAGGAGCAGCCAGCGGGCGGCGGCACCGAGCTGGGCCAAGGCCGGCAGCACCAGGCCGAGACCGAGTCCCTCCCCGGGGTCGTCGACGAGCAGTTCGATCAGGCCCGCCGGGGGCCAGCCCCCCCAGGGGAGCTCCCGATCCAGGGCCGCGAAGCCGGTGGGGACCCCGGCCGGGAGCGCCGGCCCCACGGCCCGGCCCCGCCAGAGGTCGGGACGCCGGTCGAGGAGGGAGTCGATCGGCGTCGCGGGACGGGGGCCGAGGGCCAATGGGGGTTGACCCTGGGGATTCTCCCCGGCTTCCAGCCGGTGGGGGGACTGGAGAATGTTCATGATTAAGGTGGCGTAGGAAGCTGTTATAAAGGGCTTTTTGTTGTGGATCTCCCTGCGGGCATCCACCCTACAGACGTCGCGGCTCCGCCAGTCCCAGGCGCAGCAGCCCGACTGCGACCCCCTCGATGTCGAGCTCCTGCTCGCGCAGGTCCACCGCGATGGGGGGGAAGCCCGGGTTCTCCGCCAGGAGCTGCACCCGATGGGCCCAGCGGGCATGGCGGCGCAGACGTTTGACCGTCACCTCGTCCCCCAGCCGGGCCACGACGATCTGGCCGCTCGTCGCCTCCGGGGTGGCGTGCACCGCGAGCAGGTCTCCGTCGAGGATGCCGGCATCCCGCATGCTGCTGCCCCGCACCCGCAGCAGGAAGTCGGCCCGGGGGCGGAACAGGCCGGGGTCGACGGGGTGGCGGTCCTCCACGTGCTCGACGGCCAGGATGGGGCGCCCGGCGGCCACCCGCCCGATCACCGGCAGGCCGCCCTCCTCCTGGAGACCACCCTGCCCTGCCCCGCCCTCCAGGAGCCGGATCCCCCGGGAGCGTCCGCGGGTGAGCTCGATGACCCCATGTCGGGCCAGGGCCTTCAGGTGGTCCTCCGCCGCGTTGACGGAGCGGAATCCTAGGGACCGGGCGATCTCGGCCCGGGTGGGGGGCACGCCGGTGGAGCGGATATGGCGGGCGATCAGCTCCAGGATCTCCCGCTGACGATCCGTGAGGTTGGCGGTCATGGTGGGAGCGACGAAGGCCGGGACGTTGGTAACTGAATTTTTGTACAGTCATCCACGAATTTCAAGGCGTCCTAACATCAGACCCCTCGCGACTCGTTACTCGGTGCTCGCAACTCAACTTGGCCCCCGGCCCTTCGCCTCCTATCCTCGTAATCCCATGAACGATGCCAAACGCCGCCAGATCTTCGAGCGCCTGCGGGCCGCAAACCCCGCGCCCACCACCGAGCTCGACTACGCCACGCCCTTCGAGCTGCTGGTGGCGGTGATCCTCTCCGCCCAGGCGACCGACAAGGGAGTCAACAAGGCCACGGCCCGTCTGTTTCCAGTCGCCAACACCCCCCAGGCCCTGCTGGCCCTGGGGGAAGCCGGGCTCAAGGAGCACATCCGCACCATCGGGCTCTTCAACAGCAAGGCGAGAAACATCCTGAAGACCTGCCAGATCCTGGTGGAGCGCCATGGGGGGGAGGTACCGAGGGATCGCAAGGCCCTGGAATCCTTGCCGGGGGTGGGACGCAAGACGGCCAACGTGGTCCTCAACACCGCCTTTGGGGAGCCCACCATGGCAGTGGACACCCACATCTTCCGGGTCGGAAACCGGACCCGCATCGCCCAGGGCAAGAACCCGCTCCAGGTGGAGCAGCGGCTCCTGCGCCACACCCCCAAGGAGTTCCTCAAGGACGCTCACCACTGGCTGATCCTCCACGGCCGCTATATCTGCACCGCCCGCGGTCCCAAGTGTCCGGTCTGCCCGATCGCCGACCTGTGCGAGTATCCGGCCAAGACGGCACCCACGCCGGTCGCCTCCCCCAAAGACCCGGGCGAACGGGCACGACAGAGCGGAGCCCCCCCGGGAGCTGCTGCTTAGATGCCCTTCTAACCTCACACGCAGCCCATCCTTTTCAAGAGCCATGTTCTCCCAAGATCGCCACATCTACCGTCAAGCCTTCATGGACGCCTGGGCCAAGTCCCGAGCGGGGGAGCCGCTGGAGCCAGTGGAGGCCCAGATCGTCCAGATCCTGCGCCTGCACCCCGAGTACCAGGATCTGCTCGAGGACCCGGACGCCGCCCTGAACCGGGATTGGTCGCCGGAGCAGGAGGAGACCAACCCGTTTCTCCACCTGGGCCTGCACCTTGCCGTCCTGGAGCAGCTCACCGTGGACCGCCCGGCGGGCATCCGCAAGCTCCACCGCAACCTGGTGAGCGCCACCGGAGACGTCCACGAGGCCGAGCATCGCATCATGGCCTGCCTGGCGGAGGCCCTGTGGCGCGTCCAGCACGGCGGCAAGCCCTTCGACGAAAAGGCCTACCTGAAGTGTGTCAAGCGCTCGGGTGGAGGCATCCGAGCGCGCGAGTGACCTGCGCGCCGCGACCCGGAGCCAGGGCCGTGCGGCGAAACAACCGTCCTCCTGTTCACGTCCCAGGTCGCCGATACCCGCAGACTCCCGGAGTTTGCATTCAGGGCAGCCTGTGTTATGAATGCGCACGCCCGACGAAGGCACTGGGTTTTTGGCTCAGACCCGCCGCGGGCCCGTTTTTTCACCCATGACGCCAACCATCCGAGGAAACGACCATGTCCAAGAAGATCAACACCACCGTCGGCATTGTAGGTGCCGCCCTGGTCGGCAGCCTGGCCGCCGCCAATCTGGCCAACGCCGCCGACAACCCGTTCGCCGCCAAGTCCCTCGACTCCGGCTACATGCAGCTCGCCGAGGCCGAATCCGGCAAGGACATGCCCGAGGGCAAGTGCGGCGAGGGCAAGTGCGGCAGCTCCATGGAGACCAAGGACGACAAGGGCGGCGAGGGCAAGTGCGGTGCCAAGGATGAGAAGGGCGGCGAGGGCAAGTGCGGCGCCAAGGATGAGAAGGGCGGCGAGGGCAAGTGCGGCGGCGCCAAGTAAGGCCCGCGGCATCCAGACCATGAGCACCGGGCCCTATCCGGTCCATGGTGCCGGTCTCGGCCTACGGCGTTCGTTCTTGGACGCCGTGGCCGACCAACCTCCCGGTCAGGTCGACTTCTGGGAGGTGGCGCCCGAGAACTGGATCGGCGTTGGCGGTCGCCCGGGCCGGCAGCTTCGCGACCTGACCGAGCGCCACCCCTTCGTCTGCCACGGCCTGTCGCTCTCGATCGGCTCGCCGGCCCCGCTGGACGTCGGCTTCGTGTCGAGGGTCAAGGGCTTCCTCGACCGCCACGGCATCGGGACCTACACGGAGCATCTGAGCTACTGCTCTGACGACGGCCATCTCTACGACCTCCTTCCCATCCCCTTCACCGCCGAGGCGATCCGTTACGTGGCCAAGCGGGTCCGGCAGGTGCAGGAGATCCTGGAACGGCGGATCGCCCTGGAGAACGTGTCCTACTACGCCGCACCGGGCCAGGAGCTCTCCGAGATCGACTTCATCAATGGGGTCCTCGCGGAGGCCGATTGCGACCTGCTGCTGGACGTCAACAACATCTTCGTCAACGCCATCAACCATGGCTACGACCCCTATGATTTCCTGGCACGGCTGCCGGGCGAGCGGATCTGCTACGCCCATATCGCCGGCCATCATGTGGAGGCGGAGGACCTTCGCGTCGACACCCACGGCGCCGACGTCATCGACCCCGTATGGGACCTGCTCGATGCCGCCTATGCCCGCTTCGGGGTCTTTCCGACCCTCTTGGAGCGGGACTTCAACATTCCGCCCTTGCCCGAGCTGCTCTCGGAGGTGCGGCGCGTCGCTCACGCCCAGGAGCGGGCGAGCCTAGGGGACCGGCCACGGGTTGCCCATGGTTGACGGCACCACGTCGGGCTTCCAGGCGGCCCAGTACGCCCTCACGGCCCATCTGCGGGACCCGGACCGCAACCCGCCGCCGGCAGATCTGGAGGATCGCCGCGTCCGAATCTACCGGGATCTGGTCTTCAACAACGTGGAGTCACTGCTCGCCGGCAACTTTCCGGTGCTGCACCGGATCCTTCCGGAGGCCCACTGGAAGGGCCTGGTGCGGGACTTCTTCATTCGCCACCGGGCGAGGACGCCGCTCTTCACCGAGCTGGCCCAGGAATTTCTGGATTTCATCCAAAATCAGCGGGCGGCGGAGCCGTCGGATCCCCCCTTCCTCCTGGAGCTGGCCCATTACGAGTGGGTCGAGCTGGCCCTGATGATCAGTGTGGACGAGCCGGATCCGACGGGTCTGGATCCCAATGGAGACCTGCTCGCCGGGCCCCCCGCCCTGTCTCCACTGGCGTGGCCCCTCTCCTACCGCTTTCCCGTCCACCGCATCGGTCCCGACCATCAGCCCCAGGAGCCCCCCGCGGAGCCCACCCATCTCGTGGTCTACCGCAATCGTGCCGAGCGGGTCGAGTTCCTGGAGATCAACGCGGTCACGCAGCGGCTCCTGCAGCTCCTCGCACAAGAGACCGCGCAGAGCGGTCGGGCGCACCTCGAGCGGATCGCCGCGGAGCTGCGCCACCCGGATCCGACGCAGGTGATCACCTTCGGCGCCGGGCTGCTGGATGACCTCCGGGCCCGGGGGATCATCCTCGGGACCCGTCTCCCCGGTACCCTTCCGCCCTGACAAGTGCCCCTTCGGGTCCCGCGTCGGGCCCCCGCAGCCGCGGCCAGGCTGGCATAATTGGCCCATCGGCCCAAGGCGGCACCCCCTGCTCCGGACCCCGTGTCGGCGGCGGGTCCGGCCCAGCCCCATCCCACAGCGCGGAGCCCAGCACAGACCATGAGCGAGATGAGCCCAGTCCAGACCCAAGACATCGGCGCGGAGGTGGTGGTGCTCGGGGCGGGACCGGGCGGCTACACCGCGGCCTTCCGGGCCGCCGACCTGGGCAAGCGGGTGGTCCTGATCGAGCGCTATCCGACCCTCGGGGGTGTCTGCCTCAACGTGGGCTGCATCCCCTCCAAGGCCCTGCTGCACACCGCCGCCATCATCGAGGAGGCCAAGCACATGGCCGGAATGGGGGTGACCTTTGCCCCCCCCACCATCGATCTGGACCGGATGCGTGCGGGCAAGGACAAGGTGGTGGCCCGCCTCACCGGGGGGCTGGCGGCGCTTGCCAAGCAGCGCAGGGTGCAGGTCCTGACCGGCAGCGGTCGCTTCGAGTCTCCCAACCGGATCGCGGTCGAGACCCGCGAGGGCACGGTGACCGTCACCTTCGATCACTGCATCATCGCCTGCGGCTCGAGCCCCGTGAAGATCCCGGGCTTCCCGAATGACGACCCGCGGGTCATGGACTCCACCGACGCGCTGGAGATCCGCGATATCCCGGGACGCCTACTGGTGGTGGGGGGCGGCATCATCGGCCTGGAGATGGCCAGCGTCTACAGCGCCCTGGGATCGAAGATCGAGGTGGTGGAGCTGCAGGATCAGCTCATGCCCGGCTGCGACCCGGACCTGGTGCGCGCCTTCGAGAAGGTGATCAAGCGGCGGTACGAGCGCATCCTGCTGGAGACCAAGGTCGCCAGCATGAGCGCCGCCGCCGATGGCATCAAGGTGGTGTTCGACGGCAAGCATCCGGGCGAGGCCACCTACGACAAGGTCCTGGTGGCGGTGGGGCGGCGACCCAATGGGCAGCTGATCAACGCCGAGACCGCCGGGGTGCATGTGGACGAGCGCGGCTTCATCCCCGTCGACACGCACATGCGCACCAACGTGCCCAACATCTTCGCCATCGGCGACGTCGTGGGGAATCCCATGCTGGCCCACAAGGCGACCCATGAGGCCAAGACCGCCGCCGAGGTGATCGCCGGACTGCCGGCGCTCTTCGACCCCATGACCATCCCCTCGGTGGCCTACACGGACCCCGAGGTGGCCTGGATGGGCCTGACCGAGACGGAAGCGAAGCGCCAGGGCATCGCCTACGAGAAGGGGGTCTTCCCCTGGGCCGCGAGCGGCCGGGCCCTGGGCATCCATCGGGACGAGGGACTGACCAAGCTCCTCTTCGACCCCGAGACCCACCGCATCCTGGGGGCCGGGATCGTTGGGGTCAACGCGGGCGAGCTGATCGGAGAGACGGTCCTGGCCCTGGAGATGGGGGCAGACTACGAGGACATCGGGCTCACCATCCACCCCCACCCGACCCTGAACGAGTCCATCGGCCTGGCCGCCGAGATGGCCCACGGCTCCATCACCGATCTGATGCCGCCGAAACGGCACTGAGGCGGTCTGCTGCTGTTAGTTTGCGAGTAGCGAGTGGCGAGGATTTCTGGATGGACCCGCTACTGAGCCCTTGCGGAAATGAAGCGCTGACGTGCTTGTGCCATATTTCAGGATGGCCAAACCTCGGGCCCGGGCAGCGCGCCCGGATATCGATGCAGCAGCAGTCCAGGAAGGCTCTACGCTAATCCTTTCTCTTCGCGTTCATTTGCGTTCATTCGCGGACAAGTCTCCTCTCTCCGCCTGGCGGCAACGCACCGGCGAGCACGCATCGGCCCTTCACCCCTGGCCGTCCCGCTCGGCGAGGTAGGCCAGGGCCCGGTCGATGCGGCGCAACGTGGCCTCCTTACCCACCAGCTGCAGGGTGACGTCGATCCCCGGGGAGGCGGCACGTCCGACGATGGCCACCCGCAGGGGCTGGGCCACCTTGCCCAGCTTCTCCCCCAGCTCCTCCGCGACCCGCTCCACCACCCGGTGCAGGGTCTCCGGGGTCCAGTCCTCCAGCGCCAGGAGCTCGAAGGCGGCCCTGAGCCGGGTCAGGGGCTCCCGCGCGACGGGTCGCAGGTGCTTCTTGGCCGCATCCGGCTCGTACTGCGCGAAGTCCTGGTAGCAGAAGGCGCTGATGGCGGCCAGCTCCACCAGGGTCTTGGCCCGGGCCGCCTGGGCCTGGACCACCAGGGTCAGATCCGGGCCCTGGGTGGGGTCGATCCCCAAGCGTCCCAGGTGGGGGCTGAGAAGCCGGGCGATGTGCGCCGGATCCCCGTTGGCGATGTAGTGCTGGTTGAGCCAGTCCAGCTTGTCCGTGTTGAAGCTCGAGGCGGCCTTGTTGACCGCCTCGATATCGAAGAGCTGGATCATCTCCTCGAGGGAGAAGATCTCCTGGTCCCCATGGGACCAACCCAGGCGCACCAGGTAGTTGAGCAAGGCCTCTGGCAGGTAGCCGGCATCCCGATAGGAGACGACGCTCACCGCCCCATGGCGCTTGGAGAGCCTGGAGCCATCGTCGCCCAGGATCATGGGCACATGGGCGTAGCGGGGCGCCTCGTGACCCAGGGCGCGCAGGATGTTGATCTGGCGGGGCGTGTTGTTGATGTGGTCGTCCCCGCGGATGACATGGGTGACGGCCATGTCGGAGTCGTCCACCACCACCGTCAGGTTGTAGGTGGGCGAGCCGTCGCTGCGGCGGATGATGAGGTCGTCCAGCTCGGTGTTGCTGAAGACCATCGAACCGCGGATCAGGTCCTCCACCACCACGTCGCCATCGTCCGGGTTCCTGAAACGGATGACGTGGGGGC
>JBAPYD010000195.1:0-5150 GCA_049284555.1 Chromatiaceae bacterium
CGGATCGCCGCCGACGTCTTCGGCGACTACTGGGAGCCGAGGCCATGACCGGGAGGACCTTCGCGCTGTATCGGTTCACCCACCCCGATGGATCGGCCAAGGAGTGGGCCTATGCCGAGACCGGCGGCGGACTCTTTGAAGTCCGCTGGGGGCGGGCAGGCCACCTGGTCAACGCCCAACCCGACGTGGCCCTGAGGACGGTGCGCCAGCGCGAGCAGGCGAAGCTCCGCAAGGGGTACCGGCACGTCGGCCGCGCGCTGGTCTTCAGCGACGGCGACGTGAAGCCGCTCCCCAGCGGTCAGGACAGGGCGTCGCCTCCAGCCTGCGAGACCGGTGCCGACACGGCACCGCACCCGAAGACGCCCATCGACATCGCTGCCCTGCTGGGTGGCGACGACGGGTTCTACTTCTAACCATTCTCAACCCAACCGCCAGCCGCGGCGCATGCCGTCGCCGCGAGGCGGTCGCGTGTCCCGCGGTGTGGCCAGGAGACCACCCATGCACGCCATCCAGCCCATCACCGACCGCATCACCCTGGTGGTGTTGTCGGTCACCATCTGGTCGGGGCGCAAGAAGCTCCGCCCGGAGGACCTGAAGCTCGGCACCGAGATCCCACCCGAGGACCTGGTGTCGCTCGGGTCCAAACGAGTCTGTAACCCGGACGACCTGAAGGTGTTTCATCGCATCAAGAAGGCGGCCGAGCGTACCTGCCTGGGCGTAGGAACGCGATTCCTCGGCGGCTTTGCCGTTCCCCGGGATCAGGCGGACCGCCTTGCCCAGCAGCTCGAGGCGCTCAAGGTTGAGTTCGACACCGAGACGGCAGACTTCCTGTCCGGCTACGACCGGGCGTTGGAGGAATGGATCGCGACCCTTCCCCAGTGGGAGGAGCCGATCCGCCGGGCGATCGAGCCTGCCAACGTCGTTGGCGGGCGCCTGCGCTTCGGCTTCCAGCTCATCCAGATCGCCCCGGCGGACAAACCCGGGACCCTGGAAGAGGAGGTCCAAACGCTCGGCGACGGGATCTTCGCCGAGGTCGAGCAGATGGCCCGGGAGTTGGAGGAGAGCTTCGAGGGCAAAGAGAAGTTGCACCGCCGGGCCCTGGGGACCTTCCGGCGCATCCGGGAGAAGCTGGCGTGCTTGTCCTTCATGGACATGCGCATCCAGCCGGTAGTGGACACCCTCGACGGCTGGTTCAGTCGGCTCCCGGGAGAGGGTCCCATCGCGGGGCCGATCTTCAACGAAGGCATGGGCCTGGCGCTCTTGCTGTCCGACGCGCGAAAGATGGCACGCCACGGGGCGGGCCAGTGGTCGGTCCAGCAGGGACTTGGGCCGATGGAATCGGATGCCGAGGAGGAAGCCAACGTCAGCTCGCCACTGGCTGACACCGAGACGCCCGCGCTCAACGCGGTCCAGGCGTCCGTCGTCGACTTCGATGCAGAGCTCGACGCGCTGTTCGGCGCCGAGCCAGCACCTGCCGGCGGCAGCAAAGCCCAGGAACTGCCGACCCAACCAGAGCCCAAGACAGAAGATCGCGCCGATGAGGCGGTCTTGGAGGTCGAGAGCTTCTTTTTCTGACACAAACCCATCGGTAGGGCGGGCCCTGCGGCGCTGGACCCTCCAATCCCAACCCCACGGGGTACGCCGACCCCGCTGGGGGTGGTGTGCCCCTTTTTCCTTAGGAGCGCACCATGAAGCCAAACTCTCTCACCAACGCCCTGCCGATCGTCGCCGCCGCTTACGGGCGGAAGTTCGGCGTCGCGGTCCAGGTGGGCGGCACCGTCGCCCAAACCGACGGGTTGACCATCGCCATCCCCGCCCTTGGGGACGACCCGGTCGCGCGGACCCTCGCCTGGGGGTACCTCACCCACGAGGCGGCGCATGTCCGTTACACAGACTTCGACGCCGTCACGCGAACCGCCGCAAAAGGGCCCCTCGCCAAGGGCATCCTGAACATCCTGGAAGATGTGCGCGTCGAGAACGCGATCCTGGGGCCCTATCCGGGCGCCCGTGACACCCTCGACGCGGTGAACGGCTGGCTGATCGAGCACGATCAGTTGGCCGCGCCAGGGGAGGGGGACGCCCCACCAGCGATCCTCGGGAACGCGCTGCTGGTCATGGGTTATCACCGTTACCGCGGAGAGACCCGGCTGACACAAGCGGCGAAGGAGGCCGAACGCGTCCTGCGTCAGACCTTCCCGTCCCGCTTCGTGCACCGGCTGCTCGGCCTCCTGACCGAGATCCCCGGGCTCGGGAGTACCCAGGACGCTGCAAACCTCACCGAGCGCATCGTCGCCTTGGTCGAGGAAGAGGCCCAGGAGCCGCCCGCGCCGCAGCCCAAGCCGTCTCCCCAATCGGAGCCCGGAGACGGGGAAGCAGCAGGTGGCCAGGATCCGGTCCATGACGCGGGGGACTCCGCTGGCCGGGAGTGCGAGGAGAGCCCCGCCGACAGCTGCGACAAGGACCCGGAGGGACAGGACGAGGGTCACCCCGGGCAGGACGGCCCGGAGGAGGCTCAAACGGAGGATGGCATCGAAGGGGTCCAGGGCGGAAATCCAAGCGATGACGCTGCACAGACCCAGGGGCGCCAGGCGCTGAAAGCACTGCTGTCTTCCACCGAGGGCGACTTGCCGGGTGACACCTATCAGGCGGTCGCGGAGATACTGGCCGGCCAGGCAGCCGTTAGTGATAGGGCGCTGCTGCCGTCCCTCGAGCCGTTTGGGGGCAACGCCCGTTTGGGTCAGGACGCACTCGAGCGGGTCCGGGCGGAGTCCGCGAAGCTGACCGCCAGGCTCCAGGGTCTGGTGCAGAGCCACGTGATGAGCCGGGTGCGAAGGGCGCGCCGAGGACGGACCTTGAGTCCCGGCGCGCTCCACCGCGTGGCGGTCGGGGACCCCCGGGTGTTCCAGCGCCGGGAGGAACGGGCAGCGCCCAACACGGCGGTTCACCTGCTGGTGGATCTGTCGTTCTCCATGGCTGGAGGCGCCGATCGGATCGCCCTGGACGCCGCCATGGCGCTCGCCTTGGCTTTGGAGCCCCTGCGTGGCGTCTCGTGCGCCGCCACGGCCTTCCCGGGGCTGCACGGCTCACCCACCAGGGTCACCCGCATCCAGTCGCACGGCGACCGGGTAAGGGGGCGGGCCGGGGCCTTCGTCCAGTGCGCCCGCGGGGGCACCCCGATGACGGGCGCCCTGTGGTACGCGGCCGCCGATCTGCTTGCACGGCCGCAGGCCCGCAAGGTGCTCATCACCCTGACCGACGGGCAGCCAGACGATCGGGCGAGTGCTGCGGACTTGGTGGCGCGAGCTACGGCGTACGGCTTGGAGGTGATCGGCGTGGGCATCGCCACCGGCGTCGAGTGGCTCTTCCCCGTCACCATCCGGATCGACGCCATCGCCGACCTGAAGCAGGCGCTGTTCGGCGTCGCCGAGCGGCTCCTGATCCGCTAACCCACGACCATGTCAGGACCGGGCCGGCAGTCCGTCATGGACTGTCCGGCCCAGTCCGGGAGGTGTGCATGCCCTGGGCTTTCTCGCGAGAGACCCCAGCGCATGCATGGTTTCTGCGGCCCTCCCTGGTGAGGACCCGAGAAGCGGTCGCTGGCCGCCCGCTCCGCGGACAAACAGCACAGACCACCGAGCCCACCCACGCCAACGCGGGGAGAAGTCACTCTCCCCGCGTTGGGGCGCGTGTCTCCCCGATGCGGCTCACCCGGAGACAGCACCCATGCGCAAACGCCAATTGGCACTTCCCCTGGAGCCCGACCACGTCCGCCGGGCGGATCTGACCGAGACCGACCAGGCCCTGGTGGCCCAAGCCATCCGTTGCCTGGAGCAGCAGTACCTTGTGAGGCGGGACTGCATTACGAGTCCGGCGGCGACCCGCGACTACCTCAGGCTCAGGCTCTACGGTCTGCCCTATGAGGTCTTCGCCTGCCTGCTCCTCGACACCCGGCACCGGGTCATCCGCTACGAGGAGCTGTTCCGGGGCACCATCGACGGAGCCAGCGTGCATCCCCGGGAGGTGGTCCGCAAGGTCATGGAGACCAACGCGGCGGCCGTGATCTTCGCTCACAACCATCCAAGCGGCCTGCCGGAGCCCAGTCAGGCGGACCTGCGCATCACCCAGCGCCTGCGGGACTCCCTTGCCCTGATCGAGGTCCGGGTGCTCGATCACCTGATCGTCGGTG
Source organism: Chromatiaceae bacterium (assembly GCA_049284555.1). Taxonomy (GTDB): domain Bacteria; phylum Pseudomonadota; class Gammaproteobacteria; order Chromatiales; family Chromatiaceae; genus Thiodictyon. The sequence continues at coordinate 4,187 of JBAPYD010000195.1, forward strand.
ATGGCGAGGCCGTCTCGCTCGCCGAGCGCGGGCTGATCTGAGCTCGGATTCCATTCACCCCACCGGGGACGTGCGTCCCCGAGGGGGCTCGCGTCCCCTTCAACTTCTTGGAGGCTGCTCATGCGATTTGAGAGCGATGTGGTACGCGACCATGCCCGGGGCCAATGGATTGGCATCCTGGGACGGCTGGCGCCGTCCCTTGAGGCGGCCCTGGCCCGACCCGGTCATCATGTCCCCTGCCCGGTCCACGGGGGACGCGACGGATTCCGGGTCTTCCGTGACGTCAACGAGACCGGCGGCGGTATCTGCAACACCTGCGGGGCTTTCAGCGACGGGTTCGCTCTGCTGATGTGGGCCAATGGCTGGTCCTTTCGGGCCGCGTTGGAGGCGGTGGCCTGTGTCCTTCGGCTGGACCTGGGAGGCTCCTGGACGGCACGGAAACCGAGGCCCAAGGCCAGGCCAACCCACGCGTCAACCGAGGACTCGACCAACGCTGAGAGGGCCATTCGGCGGGTGTGGGAGCAGACCATCGAACCCGATGCCCAAGAGGCCGAGCCGCTGCGCCGCTACCTGCTGCGCCGGGGTATCGAGGCCCTGCCCGACCCGGGCGTGGTGCGGTTTCATCCCGCCCTGGGGTACTTCGAGGACCGAGCTCGAACGGGGACGTTTCCGGCGATGGTCGCCCGGGTCACCAATGCCCAAGGCAGGCTCGTGTCGCTGCACCGGACCTACCTCACCCCGGAGGGGCGGAAGGCTCCAGTGGAATTTCATAAGAAGACCATGATGCCCTGCGTGCCGATGCAGGGCGGGGCCATCCGTCTGTTCCCGGCGGGCCCGCAGATCGGCATTGCCGAGGGCATCGAAACCGCGCTGGCCGTGCGGCAGCGGACCGGGATGCCGGTCTGGGCAGCGCTGTCGGCGATCCTACTGGGACGCTGGGTGCCACCGGCCGATGTTCGCCTGG
>JBAPYD010000196.1:0-2395 GCA_049284555.1 Chromatiaceae bacterium
GTCCAGGGCAGCTCCGATGTCAGTCGCCACCTGGGGGTACTCGGAGACGAAGGTCCGTACCATCGCGTACCAGGCGTCCGGGGCCTGGTCCAGCCAGTGCTGCACATTGGCCAGATCGAAACCCGGCAGGGCTGGCGGTGTGGCGCGAGCGGCGGAGGCCGGCCGCGGGACGTCGATCCTCTCGGCAACCGGCTGCAGCCAGCGGCAGAGCTCGGCGAAGAGGGCCTCCGGCTCCAGCGGCTTGGTGATGTAGCTGTTCATGCCCGCCGCCAGACAACGCTCGCGCTCTCCGGCGAGGGCGTTGGCAGTCAGTGCGACGATGGGCAGCGTCTCCCCGCCGGGCAGGGCGCGGATGCGCCGGCAGGCCGTCAGGCCGTCCATCTCCGGCATGCGGACGTCCATGAGCACGATATCGAAGCCATCCTGGGCCGCCGCGGCGACCGCCTCGGTTCCGGTGGCGGCCAGGGTGACCAAGGCGCCGCGGTTTCTCAGGAGGTCGCGCGCCAGCAACTGGCTCACCGGGTCGTCCTCTGCCACCAGCACGCGGATGCCGCGCAGGGCTTCCAGCGCCGGTGCCGGCAATTCCTCCGCCGCAGCCTCCCGCGTCGCGCGGGGGAACACCAGGCTGAACCAGAAGCGGCTGCCCTTGCCCTCGATGGACTCCACTTCCAGACGACCGCCCATCAGGGCGACCAGGCGCGCGCTGATGGCCAGTCCCAGTCCGCTGCCGCCGTGGCCGCGGGTGCTCGAGGTGTCGAGCTGAGTGAAGGCATCGAACAGGTCGGCACGGCGCGCCTCGGGAATGCCGATGCCGGTGTCGGTGACCCGGAATGCCAACCGGACCTCGCGCGCGCGCTCGTCCTCCGCCGACACGGCCAGCGTCACGGTGCCCCAGGCGGTGAATTTGACCGCGTTGCCGACCAGGTTGAGCAGCACCTGGGTGAGGCGGAGCTCATCGCCGAGCAGGGTGCCGACCGGTTCCGCCGGCCCCTCGATGCGAAGCCGAAGCCCCTTGTCGGCCGCCTGCTGCTCGACCGTCACCCGCACCCGCTCCAGGACCCCCGCCAGCTCCAGCGGCTCCTGGCGCGGGTGCAGCTTGCCCGCCTCGATGCGCGAGAGGTCGAGGACGTCGTTGATCAGCCCCAGCAGGGTGCGGGCGGAGAGGTCGATCTTGCCCAGGTAGTCGCGCAGCGCCGGCGCGGGGTCGGTCTCCAGGGACAGGCGGGTGAGTCCGATGACGGCGTTCAGCGGGGTGCGGATCTCGTGGCTCACATTGGCCAGGAAGTCGCCCTTGGCACGGTTGGCCCGGTCGGCCATCTCCTTGGCGTGCAGCGATTCGGTCTCCGCCTGCTTGCGGCGGCCGACCTCCCGATGCAGCCGGTGGTTCCAGTACAGGATGGTCGCCAGGATCAGCAGCGCCATCACCAGCACCTGCCATAGCAGGGTGTAATCGGGGGCGGTGACCACCTGCCGCAGCAGCCACTTGTTGTGGATGGCGGCGCGCTCCTCCGGGGTGATGGCGGCGATGGCGCTATTGATCAGGGGGAGCAAGGGGGCCTGCCGCCGGCTGACCATCACCTGCAGCGGGAACTGCAGGTCGGTGACGCCGACGAGCCTGACCTGCCCCGGCGGCAATTGCTCGATCTGCTGGTGCAGCACCGGCAGGATGTCGACCGCGGCATCGGCCCTGCCGGCGGCGACCGCCTCCAGGGCCGCGCGGGTGTTGTCCACCAGGACGAAGTCGATCCCCGGGGAGTGGGCCTTGAGCAGATGGTAGGCGCTGTAGTCCCGGCCCACGGCGACGCGCCGCCCGTCCAGAGACGCGGTACCGGGGAACAGACCCGCGTCGGCCGCGCCGGCGATGGCGATGGGATAACGCTCGTAGGGGTCGGAGAACAGGGCGAAGCGCTCGCGGTCGGCAGTGCGCGTAGTGGCGGCGTAGAGGTCGGTGTCGCCCCGCTCCATGGCCGCCAGGATGTCGCCGAAGGGCCGGCGCCCGGCACCGGTCTCGCGTAGGCCGAGCTTGTCGCGGATCAGCCTCCAGTAGTCCTCGGCGACGCCCGTCGGCGCGCCGTCGGCATCGGCGAAGTCGAACGGCATCCACGCCGAGGCATGGGCACGGCGAAACACCGTGGCATCCAGGTAGGCCCGGTCCTCGGCGTTGAGATCGACCTTGCCCGCGTTGGCCTCCCGCGCGAACCAGCGCTCCCAGATGCGCTGCTTTTCGGCTTCCGGCACCGCCGCGAAGCCCTTGTCCAGAATCGACGCCAGCAGCGGCGCTTGCCTGCTGACCCCGAAATAGTGCCCGCGACGGCTGCGTTGGCCATCGAACACGGCAGTCGCCTTGGGCTCGACATCGGTGAGGAGCGCGCGGCGCAGTAGGGCCTTGCCGGAC
>JBAPYD010000197.1:0-2761 GCA_049284555.1 Chromatiaceae bacterium
AGGATCGCCAGGGCCGGCGGCATGTCCAGGGCATCGAACATCGGGTGACGCCCCAGGGCCAGCAGGATCAGCACCAGCACCGGATACCAGACCAGATCCCCCACCGCCCGGGATACGCGGGCGATGAGCCGGACGTCGAGCCAATCCACATCGCCGGGATACGCCACCCTGCCCTCGGGCGTCCAGCTCCAGCGGCCAAGGCCCAGACGGGCGAGGGTCTCCGGCGGCCAGCGAACCGGACCGGCGAGCTCCCCCGCCAGGATGAGGGTCTGGCGGGTCGCGTCGATCACGTAGAACAGGAGTGCCAGGAAGGGGATCAGCACCAGGACGATCACGCCAAGGTCGATCTGCCAGGCGAGATCGCTGCGAACCGGGCGGTTCGGAAACCCGAGCGCCACCAAAAGGGTCAGGGCGAGCAGGAAGAACAGCACCACCTGGATGGTCAGGCGGGTCGTCACCGAGTGGTGGTCCAACCCCGGGGTGCAGCGCTCCGTCAGACAGCCCCTCAAATCCTTCGGTACCAGCCACCGCGGCAGCACGCGGCAGCGCGCGATGTAGTGCCGCCAGATCTCGGCTGGCGAGGAGAGTGACGAATCCGCGGTCGACCCGTCGTGGAGATCGCTTCCGCAGCCCGCCGGGTCCGGAGCGGGCCCCGACGCCTGCCCGCGGGATTCGATCGGCGCGGCTTGGGACCCCGCCGATTCCTTCGTCTGCGGTTTCTGTTCAGCCTCAGCGGACACCGCGGGTTCGCGCGGCTCACCGTCGGTCGGCCACTGCCCGTCCGGCTGCAGACCGAAGTCCCGCTCGATGTCGATCCGCTCCCGGCGCAGCCGCCGGTGACCGATCATCAGAAAAGCGACGGCCGCCAGGCCGCCCAGCAGACGCACTGCCTCGGACGGCCAGATGCTCACGCCCTGAAGGAACGAGAGCGGCTCGCCCCCATTCGCGAGGTCCCACGAGGCGCCGGCGACGAGCAGGACGACCGGCGCCAGGGTAAAGGCCAGGACAGTCATCGCCGCGGGGCTGCCGGTGAGACCCTTCCACCAGGCCGCCAGGGTCCGCGTCACCCGGTCGGGACCCAGGGCCAAGGCGAGCAGGAAAGAGGCCAGCACCACGGCCGCTCCCAGGGCGACAGCGGGTGCCGAGGCGTGGCCCGCGGACAAGCGATAGTAGGCGTTCAGCTCCTCCTGGGGGTGGGGGTCCTGGTCCGCTGGCTCGGCCACCGGCGGTCCCTTCGCCTCCGGCCCTGCAATGGCGGGCCGCAGGAAGCCCTGGGCGTCGTACATCTCGGACGCCGTGACCAGCTCCACCGCGCTTGTGCGGCCGATCTCGTAGAGCCGGGCGGGGGGCGGGACCGCAATGCTCCCACCTTCCCCTTCCGGCCGAAGGGCCAGCCCCACCGCGAGCAGCATGGAAGTCTGGTAGCTGTCCCGCAATGGCGGGACCTCGCGCTGAAGTCCGCGCTTCAGGGTCAGGCCGAAGCCCGATGCAACGATCAGGTTGCGCGTCGCCCGGTTGTCCTCCGGGTGGAGCATGTCCGCGTCCAGGTCCGTGGTGAAGAAGATCGCATTGCCGAACACCGGTTTGAGCGCCTTCAGCACCAGCAGCTTGTCGAAATAGTCGTTGCCCAGGACGCCGATGGCACGGATACCGCAATCCTGTCTGAAGCGCTGGATCAGGGTGCAATCGGCGCGCAGCTCGGCGTTCTTGTCGAGGAGCGTGTTCTTCATCCGGCGCAGATAGTCGAGCTGGGCGTCGCCCGCCGCGCGCTCGATGCCCTTCCCCGAGTCCTTGTCCTGGGCCCGGCTCGAACTGGACGCCTTGTCCCCCGGGACGGCACCGTCGAGGCCGCGCATATAGCTGAATCGGAAGACCCGTTGGTCGGGACCCCACCGTTCCTGGAGCTCGTGGGCATCCAGCCAGCGCTGCGTGAAGCGCTGGGCCAAGGCGCGCGAGTAAGCGGTATCCCATTGACCCACGAGGGCCACGCCGGAGTTCGGGCCAACGTGACGGTCCCTGAGCTCGCCGACCAGCAGGTCCACGAGCACGCCGTCGTCGGCGATCGATCGCTGGCGGGGGCCGGGGGGGTGGATGGCGACGCAGTGATCGGATGACTCGGGCGACGGGCAGTCGCAAACACCTTGGGGCAGATCCTTGGGGGGCGACACGTCCGGGAGGGTGGCAAAGGGCGACCACATCTGGGCGAAGACCGCCGGCTCAGTGCTGCACGCGGAGCCTGGCTTGGCATACTCCGCGGCGATCGCCTTGAGACCCGTGGAATCCCGCGGTCCGATGACGGAAAAGCGGACGCGATCGCCGAGGCGGACACCCTCGCCGTCCTCCCCCGAGCGCTCGTCGATCTCGTCAACGAGGGCGCCGAAGAGACCGGACAGGCGAGCCAGGATCCGCCGACCGCTCGCGGTTTCCGAATCGTGACCTCCGCCGGGAGGTCCCTCGGGCGGCGATGGCTCTACGCTGCCTTGCTGTCCGCCCGGCGCAGCGGAACCGCCCGGATCGGCACCGCTCGGAGAATCCGACGCGGTCGCCGGCGTGACGGCGCCCTTAGGCGCCCTCACCGCTGGTTGCATCAAGCCGGCCTGATCGATCCAGAGCAGCAGGAGGTCGCTCCGGGGGCTGTCCTGCGACGCCTGGCCTTCGCCGGGCGCGTGCCCGCCCTTCGTCCCCGACTGCTGGTCGCCCCCGGACCACTCCCCCGACGACTCCGGGCCCACGGACGAGAACCACTCGAAGGGGACATGCT
>JBAPYD010000198.1:0-2867 GCA_049284555.1 Chromatiaceae bacterium
TCCGGGTGCTGACCCTCTACGATTTCTGTTTCGTCACCTCCATGGGGGACGTCGCCGGGGTCGTCAAGCGGGGCGACATGCAGCAGCCCGTGGTGCGCATGTGGCTGTTCGGGATCATCACCCTGACGGAGATGGATCTGCTCGGGCGCATCCGCACCCGCTGGCCCAACGGCGACTGGACCCGGCTGCTCTCCGCCGGAAGGCTGGACAAGGCCCAGGCGCTGCTGGAGGAGCGCCGCCGCCGGGGCCAGCACGCGGACCTCGCCGACTGCCTTCAGCTCTCGGACAAGGCCCAGATCCTGATGGAGGACGAGCAGGAGCGGGCGGCCTTCGGCCTGCGCACCAAGGGCGCGGCGAAACGCGTCATCAAGGACCTGGAGTCACTGCGCAACAACCTGGCGCACGCCCAGGACATCGTCACCCATGATTGGCCCCAGATCGCCCGCCTGGCCCAGCACGTCGAGGAGCATGTCCGCACCCTGAGGACCGCCGGGGACGGTTAGGGCGACGCGCTGGACTGCGGCGCCGGGGACTCGGGCGCCACGGCGTTCGGGGCACGCCGTTTCCGCACCCAGCCGATCCCGTCGTCCACGTAGGTGAAGACCACCGGGATCACCAGCAGGGACAGGAAGGTCGAGGTGATGAGCCCGCCGATCACGACGATCGCCATGGGCGCCCGGAAGCTTGGGTCCGCGCCGATGCCCAGGGCGATCGGCAGCATGCCCGCGCCCATGGCGATGGTGGTCATGACGATGGGGCGGGCGCGCTTGCGGCAGGCGTCGAGCACCGCCTCCAGACGCGGCAGGGGTGGGTTCCCGTCCACGCCGCGACGGGCCAGGAACACGTAGTCGATCAGGAGGATCGAGTTCTTGGTGGCGATGCCCATGAGCATGATGAGCCCGATCATGGACGGCATCGACAAGGCGCTCTGGGTGACGAAGAGGGCCAGGAAGGCACCGGGGACCGAGAGCACCAGGGCCGCAAGGACGGTCACCGGCTGCACGAAGTCCTTGAAGAGCAGCACCAGCACCGTGTAGATGCAGAGCACCCCCGTGAGCATCGCGAGGGCGAAGCTGCCGAAGAGCTCGTTCATCGCCTCCGCATCGCCCACCGTGGTCTGGATCACCCCGGGCGGCAGCTTCCGCAGGCTCGGCAGGGCGAGCGCCGCCTTCTCCACCTCGCCCAGCGGCGCCTGGTCCAGCTCGATCTCGAAGTTGATATTGCGCAGCCGGTCGTAGCGGTCGATCTCCGCCGGACCGCTGGCGATCGACAGGGTCGCGACGTTCCCGAGCATCACCGGGCCCTGCCTGCCCGGAACCGGCAGACGCTCCAGGAGCGCGAGGTCCCGACGCGCATCGGGTGGCAGCTTGACGACGATGGGGATCTGCCGCTGGGAGAGATTGAGCTTCGCCAGGTCCTGGTCATAATCGCCGGCGGTGGCGATGCGCAGGGTGTCGGCCATGGCGGCCGAGGTCACGCCGAGATCGGCGGCGCGGGCGAAGTCCGGCCGGACCCGCAGCTCGGGCCGCACCAGGCTCGCGGTGGTGGTCACGCTGCCGATACCGGGGATGGTGCGCAGCTCCCGCTCCACCTTGCGCGCGTGCTCGGAGAGCACCCGGCCATCCTCCGAGGCCAGCACCAGCACGTACTTGCCGCCGGCGGCGCCCGCCAGCCCCACGTTGATGCGCGCGCCGGGCACGGCCGTGAGGGCCTCCCGCAGCTGGGCCTCGATCGCCTGCTTGCGGGTGCCGCCGAAGAGACCGAGGAGGCCGTTGCGCTCGGAGCGGGGTGTGAGGTTGATGGTCAGGGTCGCCTTGCGGACCTCGGAAGCCCCCCGGGGAGCAAAGGGGTCAGACCCCGCGCTGCCACCACCGATCGCCGTGTAGACCAGCCGCACGTGGGGGTTCTGCTCGACGATGGCCCGCGCCTGCTCCGCCGTCTCGAAGGTCTGCCTGAAGGTGCTCCCCGGGGGCAGGGTGATGTAGACCTGGGTCTGGGAGAGGTCATCGGGCGGGATGAATCCGGTGGGCAGGTGGGGCACCAGGGCGAAGGAGCCGAAGAAGAACAGGGCCGCGCCGGCGAGGGTCGCGACGCGGTGCCGCAGGCACCAGCCCGCGACCCGCAGGTAGACCCCCAGCCAGCCGGGGCGCCCATGGTCCTTGCGGGGCCTGTGCAGCAGATAGGCCGCCATCATCGGGGTCAGCATGCGGGCCACCACCAGGGAGAAGAAGACCGCGATGGCCGCCGTCCAGCCGAACTGGACGAAGAACTTGCCCGCCACGCCACTCATGAAGGCGGTGGGCAGGAACACCGCGATCAGGGTGAAGGTGGTCGCGATCACCGCGAGCCCGATCTCGTCGGCGGCCTCCATCGCGGCCAGGTAGGGCGTCTTGCCCATGCGCAGATGGCGCATGATGTTCTCGATCTCGACGATGGCGTCGTCCACCAGGATGCCGACCACCAGCGAGAGGCTGAGCAGGGTCACCACATTCAACGTGAAGCCCATGAGGTACATGGCGCCGAAGGCGGGGAGGATGGACAGCGGCAGGGCCGTCGCGGCGATGAAGGTCGCGCGCCAGTCCCGCAGGAAGAGCCAGACCACCAGCACCGCCAGGATGGCCCCCTCGATCAGGAGCGACATGCTGCCGTGGAAGTTCTCGCGCACCGGGTCCACGAAGTTGAAGGCCTCGGTGATCTGAATCTCCGGGTGATCGGCGCGCAGCCGTTCCAGCTGGGCGCGCACCCCCTCGGCGACCTCGGTCTCCCCGGCACCGCGGCTGCGGGTGATCTCGAAGCCCACCACGGGCTCACCGTTGAGGAGCGCGGCGCTGCGCTGCTCGGCCACGGTGTCCGCCACGGTGGCGACC
>JBAPYD010000199.1:0-5328 GCA_049284555.1 Chromatiaceae bacterium
GATCAGGGTATCAAGCGGGGCATCGGACGATGCCCCGCGCCTCCACGCTCAATGGCGACGGAGACGCCGAGAATCAACCGATGGGGCCAGGCGCTCAATCGGCCTGGAAGCCGGTGCTGGAGTGCGATTTACCCGAGCCGCGCAGGGTCCGGAGGATCTCCTGCTTGGTGCGGGGGCGGGGCTCGCGGGGGACGCAGAAACTGTGGCGCCAGAGGTCTCTACGGAAGGCCTCCGTGCCGTAGTTGGGGATCGGCGACCAGTCGGACGGCCCGATGGGGCTGAAACCGTCGCCGGTTCCGTAAGCGTAGACCCGATAGGCCCCCCTGAGGGTACAGCGAATCCCCTCGAAGGAGACGTTGCGCACGCCGCTCGGGCTCTCCGCCACGAGGGCGTAGCGCACCACCCCATCCCTGGTGTCCACGCTCAGGCTCCTGCCGTCGATATAGAAGCGGAAGCGACCGCCCGGCATGTCCGGTTGAAACTCGATGAGGTCCTCGTCCCTCGGCCAGGGGGGGAGGTCGACCCGGCCCTCGGTCCACTCCGGCGTCTCCTGGAGGCTCCTGGGGGCCGGGGGCTCCGGGTCGGGGACGAACGCGTCGTCTCGCCCCCCCCGGGCACCGAAGCTGACGCATGGGACGAGAAGGAGGGCGAGGGCGAGATGCGATCGAAGGCGCGGCTGCATGGGATTTGGTCGACTGGACGTTGCGCTTGCCCACAGGGTATCAGACGCGATCGTCTGGAGGATCGGGATTCGGCCCCGTCGATGGCCCCTGGGAGATGCGGATCGAATGCCATCCTGGCATTCGATCAGTTCGCGCTTGGAGAGGCGCGACGCTCGATGCGCTCCATTTTCGGCGGCCTGTCGCCGCCGAAACGGCCGGGCGATCCCTCGCCCGGACGGGAAACGCAACAAATCGGCGTTCCCCTTGGCGCTGCCTGCCCGAGGGACCTAGGGTCCGTCCTCAGGGCGTGCCAGGGCCCGCTCGGGGATGCTCGTCAGCACGGGACGGGCCTCGCCGAACCAGTGAGCCAGGGCCGAGTCGCCGGGGGGCCATTGGCCCTTGAGGATGTTCCGCGGCTCGTCGCCGGTGAAGATCAGGTAGCCGTACTTGCCGTAATGGGGCAGCTTTCTGGCCAGTCCCGGGAGGGCAGAGGGCGTTGATGCCGCCACCCAGCCCCAGGGTTGGCCATCGATCAGCAGGGTCAAGGCCGGGCTCGCGTCGGACCGCGTAAACGACTGGCCGCCGAGCTGCACCGTCCCCTCCTGGGGTCTGAGCTCGAATCCCCGGGCGTGGCGGGCGAGCGCGCTCAGGAAGCGGTTCTCCCACCCCAGGACCCAGAGCGCGGCACCCTCGGGCAGCTGGCCCACCTCGGTGTCCAGGGCGATCCGCCAGCCTGGATGTCCCTTGACCCAGGCCTCGGCCAGGGCCCGATAGCCCTCCAGCAACCGGGGCGGCGCCTGGCCGGGGAGCAGGATGAGTCCCTGTTCGGACCCGAAGAGGTTGCTCAGCGCGGCCGGGGACTCCTCCGGCAGGAGCTCCCGAAAGGTATCGAAGCCCGGGTCCACGGCCAGTCGCACGGGCGGTGACGGGAGGTCCAGGGCGAAGGGGCTGGAGCGTCCGTCGATCTCCACCGCGAGCTCGACGGGCGGGCCGTCCTCCTGGTGCACCACCAGCGGGACCCGCAGGGGGAAGGGCGCCCCGCGCTGCACCTGCTCCAGCACTCCGGTCACCCGGAAGCCGTCGCCTTGCGGCGCTGCCCCGACCCGCGCCAGGGCCAGTCTTGGCGCACCCTCGCGGGTGGTCCAGGCATCGAAGAACGGGCCCAGGTCCTGGTTGCTCACGGATTCGAAGGCGTGGCGCAGGTCACCCCAGTCGGCGGTCCGGAAGCGGTTGTCCTGGTAGAAGCGCCCGAGACCCTGGAGGAACCGGTCGTCTCCGAGGCGCCGACGCAGCATGTGGAAGACCATCGCCGATTTTCCGTAGCCGATGGCCTGGCTGGCAGCGCCGTGGCGGGCACGGAAGGCCGTGAGCGGGAAGTCCTCGCCGCCGCGGACATAGTCCGCATAGGACTTGAGGGCATCGCGGCGATAGTCCGCCCCCTGGCCCGCCCGCTCCTTCATCAGATGGTCTGCCAAATAGGCGGTGAGCCCCTCGCTCCAGTTCCCGCGCTCGTAGTCCACGTACACCCCGTTGCCCCACCAGTTGTGGAGGATCTCATGGGGGTAGGAGGTCTGGATGATGAAGGGCAGGCGGATCACCTGGGGGCCCAGCAGGGTGAAGGAGGGCATGCCGTAGCCGGTCTCCCAGAAATTCTCCACCAGGGCGAACTTGGCGTAGGGGTAGGGGCCGATGAGCCGCCCGTAGAGGTCCACGTAGTCCCGGGTGGCCGCCAGATAGGCCGCGGCCAGCTCCGGGTCCGGTCGGCGCAGCCAGACCTGGGCCTCGAAGCCCCGTCCCGGCTCCCGATAGAGGGTGTGGGGGCCGGCGATCAGATAGATGTCGTCCTGGGGGTGGGATTCGGCCCAGGCGGAGCCGGCGTGGCCCTCCCGGTCCGGTCCCGCCCCCTGGCTGATGGCGCGCCAGCCCTCCGGCAGGGTCACCTCGAGGTCGAAGGTCTGGAGGCTGCCCGGCACCTGCGGATACCAGCCGCTCGCACCGCTCAGGAAGGCGCCCTCGGGGGCGATGATCCCGGTCGTGGACTGGCGCTCCCGTCCCATGCCCTCGGTGACCGAGTCGAGGTCGTGGCGGATCCGTCCGCCGTAGGCCAGGGTCACCGGCCCCGGGGAGCGCTGGCGCAGCCGGAACCGCTCCAGATGATCGCCCCGGCCGACGCGCTCCAGCTCGGCGTCGCCGTCGACCACGCGGGGGTCGAGGTCCCGGTGGAGAAGCAAATCCCAGGACGTGCGCCCCTCGGGCAGGGTCAACCGATCCCGGACCTGGATCTCGCCCGCCTGCGGGTCGAGTCGGGCCTCGATCGCGTGGCCGACCACCGGGACCGGGCCTGCCCGCGTGAGGCCCGTGGCCGCGATCGAGACGGTGATCAGGAGTGCGGAGGCGAGGAACTTGCGCATGGCGGTCGGGTCCCATAGGGCTCGCGGTGGTCCGGATTGGCCGTGGCTGCCGGGCGTGGGCAATAATGCGGGCCCTTTCGGCCCGAAACTAGCGGGGGCTCTCTTGGACAGCATCCGATCGCACCTCATCCTGCCGTGTCTCCTGGTCCTTGGGATCGGCGCCGCGGCGGCGAGCCCCGAGCCAGCCCCGGCCGCACCGGCAACCAACGCCCCCGACGAGATCCTGGACACCCAGACCCGGGTCCTGGATCCCCGCACCCTCACCGACATGGATCGGCTGATCGACGCCATCAGCGACCGGCGCGTGGTCTTCGTCGGAGAGAGCCACGACCGCTACGAGGATCACCTGAACCAACTGGCGGTGATCGAAGGGCTGCATCGGCGCGGGAAGGATCTGGCCATCGGCATGGAGTTTTTCCAGCAGCCCTTTCAGGGGGCCCTGGACGCCTTCATCGCGGGGGAGATCGACGAGCCGGAGTTTTTGCGCCAGACGGAGTATTTTGAACGCTGGCGGTACGACTTCCGGCTCTACCGCCCCATCCTGCGCTTCGCCCGGGAGCACCGGATCCCGGTGATCGCCCTGAACCTCGAGTCCGAGCTGACCGAAAAGGTCGGCAAGGGGGGGATCGGGAGTCTGACCCCGGAGGAGCAGGCCCGCATCCCGGCGGACATCGATCGGGAGGACCCCGTCTATCGGGATCGGGTGAAGCGGGTCTTCGACATGCACCCGACGCGGGAGGATCGGGCCTTCGAGCACTTCCTGGAGGTTCAGCTCCTCTGGGACGAGGGCATGGCGGAGCGGGCGGCCAGGTATCTACAGGAGCATCCCAACAAGACCCTGGTGGTCCTGGCCGGCGCAGGCCACATCGAGTTCGGACAGGGAATCCCCCGGCGGGTCCTGCGCCGCACCCCGGTTGCCGCGGCGAGCCTCCTGAACGGGAGCGTCCGGGAGCTGGACCCGGAGGCGGCGGACTACCTCCTCTATCCGCGGCGGGTGGAGCTGCCCGCCGGGGGTCTGCTCGGCGTCATGCTGGGTAAGGAGATCGACGATCAGGGCGCGCGCGTGCAAGGCTTCGCCGAGGACAGCGGGGCCAAGGCCGCGGGTCTCGAGGAGGGGGACCAGATCCTGCGGATCGGGGATCAGCCGGTGCGCGGCTACGCGGACATCCGCATCGCCCTGATGGACAGCCGACCCGGCCAGCGCATACCCGTCGAGGTGAGACGCAAGCACGTCATCGGCGCGGACGAGCAGCTCACCTTCGAGGTGGAGCTCCACGCCTACTGAGCCGGGGGGCCAACGGCCCCCTCGGCCCCAGCGGCAGTGACAGCCCGCGCCGCGAGCCCGCGGATCAATCGTCCCAGTCGTAACCGCGGTACTTGCCGTGGCGGTGGCGCCCCGGGCCCCTGGCCGGGTAGTAGTAGCGGTCGTCGTAGTAGCGGCGGTCCCGATAGGTGTCGGTGCCCACCACGGAGCCCAGGGCCCCGCCCAGACCGCCGCCCAAGATGGCCCCGGAGCGTCCGCCGACCTCGGAGCCGATGAAGGCCCCGAGTGCGCCCCCCAGGCCGCCGCCCACGGCAGCGCGCGTGTTCAGATCGTCCGCCACGGCTGGTGCGGCCAGGGCAGTCGCGAGAATCAGTAGTGCGGAGACTTGCTTGATCATGGGTCATCACTCCCCTTGCATCGTTCGTTCGTATGAGAGCGTACGACCGGTTAGCTGAACCTCGGCTGAACAGCGCGGTCCCGATGCGGGCGCCAGGGACGGGGTCTCCCTGGCTCGGGTCCGGGGTGGGGGTCGAAGGCTTGGGGTTTGGCGGTTCCAGCGGGAGCGCCGGAGGTCGCACCCTGGGCCGGGCTCCAGCAGGAACGCTGCGCTCGACCCCCCTCCTAAGCCTCCCCCCTGCCCGGCGGGAGAAAGGGGTTGACGGGGCGGCTCGGTAGACTTCCTGCACCCTCCCCCGGGCAGGGGGAGGGCTGGGGTGGGGGTCGAAGGCTTGGGGCTTGGCGGTTCCAGCAGGAACGCTGGGCTCGACCCCCCTCCTGACCTCCCCCCTGCCCGGGGAGGAAGGGGAGGATGGGGCGGCTCGGTAGACCTCCTGCACCCTCCCCCGGGCAGGGGGAGGGCTGGGGCGGGGCCCTCAGCCCTTGATGCAGATCAGGGGCTCCAGTCGGGCCACGCGCCGGGCGAGCCCGGCCCGATCGGCGGCCTCCACCACCTCGCTGACGTCCTTGTAGGCCCCGGGCGCCTCCTCGGCGA
>JBAPYD010000200.1:0-1588 GCA_049284555.1 Chromatiaceae bacterium
GGGGGCCAGGTCCGTGAGCTGGGAGCCGATGTGGCAGTCGATCCCGGCGACCCGGAGGTTGGGCAGATCCGCCGCGCGCCGATAGACGCCCTCCGCGACCTGGATGTCGATGCCGAACTTGTTCTCCTTGAGGCCCGTGGCGATGTAGGGATGGGTGCGGGCGTCCACGTCCGGGTTCACCCGCAGGGACACCGGCGCGGTCACGCCCAGCTCCCCGGCCAGGCGATCGATCCGCAGCAGCTCGGGCTCGGACTCCACGTTGAAGCAGCGGATCCCCACCTCCAGGGCGCGTCGGATCTCGTCCTCCCGTTTGCCGACCCCGGAGAAGATCACCCGCGATGGCTCGCCCCCGGCTGCCAGGACGCGCTCCAGCTCACCCACCGAGACGATGTCAAACCCGGAGCCGAGCCGGGCCATCAGGTTCAGGACCGCCAGGTTGGAATTGGCCTTGACAGCGAGACAGATCAGATGGGGATGGTCCCCCAGGGACCGGTCGAAGGCCCGCCAGTGCCGTTCCAGCGTGGCCCGGGAGTAGACGTAGCAGGGGGTTCCGAAGCGCTCGGCGATCTCGGTCAGTGGCACCGACTCCGCGTGGAGTCGGTCATCTCGGTAGTTGAAATGGTCCATGGGGCTCGAATTTGGGAAGCGGGAGACCGGATCTGGGGGGCTCGCCGGTCAGGGACGTACCGATTGCGGGGCGGGCGTCGTGGGCACGTCCGACTGCGTCTGGGACTTCTGAGCCGGCTCCTCGGGCAGGTACAAGGGCCCCTTGCGACCGCAGGCACCGATCATGCTGATCGTGCCCAGGGCAACGACGACGAGGATGAGGAGATAGCGGGCCCAGCAATGCATGTAAGTCTTCCCGATGAGATTTGTCATATGGGGGCTGCATCGCACCCGCACGGCCGGCCGAAGATGCTCCCCGAAGGCCGCGATGGGCGCAACCGTCCGGACATCGCCCTAGCGCTCGACCCGGAAGCGGGCGGCCGAGCCACCCTCGCGGTTGAGCAGAACCAGCTCCTCTCCCTCGATGCGGTATCCGGTCACGGTGCCGAGCGCGGCCGCGTAGGCGGCGGCCTGCTCCGCCGCCCCCTGGGGGCCGCGACAGGCCATGCGCGTGGTGGCGATGGGGCCGAAGGTGAGCGTGTCGCCCACGATCGTGAATCCGCTCATGTAGCGGTTGCAGCCGTCGGAGCCCCCCAGGGTGCCGTTGTCCCGCAGCTCCAGGGTGATCTCGGTGCCGGCGAGCGGCGAGACGATGGCCTGCTTGCCGTTGTTGTAGGCCTCGAGCTGCCAGACGGGCCCCACGAGCGCCACGGGCTCCAGCACGGCGAGACGCAGGAGCACCTCCCCGTTGGGATCGAGCAGATCCAGACCGTCCGCCTCCCGACGGTAGGACGCGACGGAAGCCAGAGCGGCATGCACCGCCTGCTCCTGGGACATGAGCGGCTCCGGGCAAGCCATCATCGTGGAGGCCATGGGGGCCTGGAAGCGGATGCCCTCCCCCTTCAGCTCGTAGTCGCCCATGAGGCGGTTACAGCCAGCGCTCCCGGTCACCCGGCCTCCCTCGAGGCGCAAACGGGCGGGC
>JBAPYD010000201.1:0-7132 GCA_049284555.1 Chromatiaceae bacterium
GCTTGCCGACGCTCGCGGACAGCTCCACGTCCAGCCCTTCACCCTGGCCGGCGTGCTCGGCCGCAACGGTGTTGATCTCGCCCGGAGAGTCGCCGCCTTCGGCGACCGTCATGGCGATGCGCACGGCTGCGCCGTCCGCGGCGTCGACCCACGGGTGGTCGGGAATGGCGTAAACCAGCGAAAGGGGCGGACTTGCCGCGAGGTTGCGCTCCAAGACCTTGCGGTTGAATGCCTGGCGCAGGCTGTTGGTGGTGATGAATCCGAAGCGTGCGAGCTTTCCGGCACGGGCAAGCTCGGCGGCTTTTTCCCACCAGTACATCACGAAGTCGGCGGACTCGGGGACTTGGCGCCAGGTCTTGCGCAGTGCCTCGACGTAGCCGTCGCCAAGGGCCTGCTTCATGCGCTTGGTGCCAATAAACGGCGGATTCCCCACCACGAAATCCGCCTCCGGCCACTCGGTCGGCCGCGGGTTCACGTAGCGCTCCAGGGGCACGCGGGCGGTCTCGTCGGGGACCGGCTCCCCGGTCAGCGGGTGGGGCTTCATGGTACGGCCGTCCCAGCGGGTGACGGGGCGGCCCTGCTCGTCCGTGACCCACTCGACCCGGTCGTAGTCGAGCACGGCGTCCCGGCATTCGATGTTCCTGAAGTCGCGTATCACGGGCTCCGGGGGGCGAATGTCCCCCCGGGTGCGGAAGTGCCATTGGAGGTAGCCGATCCAGAGGACCGTCTCGGCGATGGCGGCGGCGCGGGGGTTGAGCTCCAGGCCGAGGAGCTGGTGGGGGTCGACGCTGACCCCGGCCAGCTCCATGAGCATCTGGCGCTGGCCGAGCGCCTCCAGGGTGTCGAGGACCTCGCCCTCCAGGCGCTTCAAGTGCTCCAGGGTCACGTAGAGGAAGTTGCCCGAGCCGCAGGCGGGGTCGAGCACCCGCAGGTTGGCGAGCCGCACCTGGAAGGCGGAGACGAGCTTGACGGCCTCCGTGTCCTTGCCCTGCTCGTGCAGGGTGAAGGCGGCGCTGTGCACCGCGGTCCACTCCTCGCGCAGGGGCTCGATGACGGTGGGCAGCACCAGGCGCTCGACATAGGCGCGGGGGGTGTAGTGGGCGCCGAGCTTGTGGCGCTCCAGGGGGTCCAGCGCCCGCTCCAGCAGGGTGCCGAAGATGGCGGGCTCCACGTGGCGCCAGTCGGCGCGGCCGGCGTCGATGAGGAGCCCGATCTGGTCGCGGTCGAGCGGCAGGGCCTGGGCCTGGCGGAAGATGCCGCCGTTGAAGCGCAGCACCCGCTCGCGCAGGATCACGGAAAACTCGGTGCCGGTGTTCATGTCCCGCCACAGGTGCTCGACCAGGGGCACGAGCTGGGCGGGGTTGTCGCGCACGGAGGCGAGCAGCTCGGTGAAGCCGGCCCGCTTGAGCAGCCCCACGTCCTCGGCGAAGAGGGTGAAGAGGCAGCGGATGAGGAAGGCGGCGACCAGCTCCGGCGGATGGCCGGCGTGCTCCAGGGATACGGCCAGGCGGGCGAGGCGGCGGGCGATGTCCCGGGTGACGCGGGCGGCGCGCCGGGTGGGGTCCAGGCCCAGGGGGTCGAGCCAGACGGCGCGCAGCATCGCCTGGACGCGCGGATCGCGCAGGTCCTCCAGGCGGATGCGGTGGGAGCGGGGGTCCGGGTAGGGGATGTAGGCGCCGCCGCTCTTGGTGAACTCGCTGAAGAGCTCGATGCTGCGGCCCACGTCGACCACGATGACGAAGGGCGGTCGGCCCTCGGCGGCGGGCAGGGCGCGGGCGTACTGCACCGCCTGGCCGTGGGCGCGGAGCATGGCCTTGTCCCAGGCGGGGTTGTCTGGGCCGAGACCGGTCTGCTTGGCCTCCAGCACGTAGCAGGCGCGGCGGTAGAGGTCGATGAAGCCGTGGCTGCGGGTGCCGTCCCCGTGCTCGAAAATCACCCGGCGCTCGAAGCAGTAGGCGTTCTCGTGGGTGTCCTCCCGGGCCGGGTCCGGCTGGGGCAGGTCGAGGAGGGCGCACAGCTCGGTGAGGAAGAGCTGGTAGTTGGCGCGCTCGGTGCCGTCGGCCCGCTCCCAGCGGGCGATGAAGGCATCGATGGCCGAAGGATCGATGGGGCCTGGGTCTTGGGCGTCGTCGTCCATGGCGTCGGGGCGGATACGACCTGGTGGAGCTGACCGGATGCTAGCCCTGGCGCCGACCCTGCGGCAAGACCGCAACCAGTGGCCGCAGGTCGGCCGCAGGTCGGGCTTCCAGCCCGACACCGCCCCCGCGGAAGGCGACGCCCTCGCGACCGATCCAATAGGGCCGAGGCCGCGGTCACCCCAACCGCCGCGGTCGGGCTGAAGCCTGACCTACCGGTGCTTGGCGCTCGTGGCGGGCCTGGCGGCGAGGGCGTAGGATGGCGGCGCGGGTCCATCCACGCGTCGAAGGCCCATGAAGATCGTCATCCTGGGTGCCGGTCAGGTCGGCAGCTCGGTGGCCGAGAGCCTGGTCTCGGAGGCCAACGACATCACCATCGTCGACAGCGAGCCCAAGCGTCTGGCCTGGCTCCAGGATCGGCTGGACCTGCGGACGGTGGTGGGCAACGCGGCCCTGCCCTCCGTGCTCGAGCGGGCCGGCGCGGAGGACGCGGACCTGCTGATCGCGGTCACCCAGAGCGATCAGACGAACCTCTGTGCCTGCCGCACCGCGGCGACCCTCTTCAAGACCCCCACCAAGATCGCCCGGCTGCGCTCGGCGGACTATGCCCGCTACCCCCAGCTGCTGGAGCCCAGGAACTTCGACGTGGACTTCAGCATCTGCCCGGAGCAGATCGTCACCGACTATATCGTCAAGCTCATCGAGTTCCCGGAGGCGCTCCAGGTGCTGGAGTTCGCCGACGGGCTGGTGAGCCTGGTGGCGGTGCGCGCCTTCGAGGGCGGTCCCCTGGTGGGACACCCGGTGTCGGACCTGCGCCGTCATCTGCCGGGGCTCGACGCCCGGATCGCGGCCATCTACCGTCGCGACCAGGCCATCGTCCCGGACGGCGAGACCCTGATCGAGGCCGGTGACGAGGTCTTCTGTCTCGCCGCCACCCGGGACATCCGTCAGGTGATGAGCGAGCTGCGTCGGCGCGACCGTCCCACCCGGCGCATCCTCATCGGGGGCGGCGGCAACATCGGGGAGCGCCTGGCGGTGGCGACCCAGGACCGCTATCAGGTCAAGCTGATCGAATGCAACGAGGCGCGCGCCAAGGACCTGGGCGCCCGGCTGACCGACACCCTGGTCCTGATCGGCGAGGCGGCGGACGAGAACCTGCTGTGCGCCGAGGGGATCGAGGACATGGACTTCTTCCTCGCCCTGACCAACGACGACGAGAATAACATCCTCGCGGCGCTGCTGGCGAAGGGCCTGGGGGCGCGGCGGGTGCTGGCGCTCATCAACCGGCGCGCCTACGTGGACCTGGTCCAGGCGGACCGCATCGACATCGCCATCTCCCCCGCCCACGTCTCCATCGGCTCCCTCCTGGCCCACGTGCGACGCGGAGACGTGGCGGCGGTGCATAGCCTCAGACGCGGGGCCGCGGAGTCCCTGGAGCTGGTGGTCCACGGGGACGCCACCAGCTCCAAGGTGATCGGGCGCCAGGTGCAGCAGCTCGACCTGCCCAAGGGGGTCACCATCGGGGCCCTGGTGCGGGGCGAGAGCCCCCGGCCCGGGGGCCCCGATCGCCGAAAGGTCCTCATCGCCCACCACGACACGGTGATCGAGGCCGAGGATCACGTGATCCTGTTCCTGATCAGCAAGGACCTGGTGCCCAAGGTGGAGCGCTACTTCCAGGTGGGGCTCACCTTCTTCTGATGCGTCCGGTCTGGTCCGTCACCAATGTCCTGGGGCGGCTGCTGCTCGTCTTCAGCCTGACCTACCTGATCCCCATCGCATCGGCCGTCTATTACCGGGACGGGACCCTGGAGACCTTCCTGGTCAGCCTGGCGGCCTGCGTGCTCGCCGGGCTCCTGCTGGAGCGGGTCACGCACCGCCACCGCTCGGAGCTCAAGGCGAGGGACGGCTTTTTCCTGGTGGCCATGGCCTGGACCCTCATCGCCGCCATCGCCGCCGTCCCCCTGATGCTCCATCAGCCCGCGACGATGGACGAGCCCCTGAGCTTCACCGACGCCTTCTTCGAGACCATGTCCGGACTCACCACCACGGGGGCGTCCGTGATGTATGGCCTCGACGTTCTGGCCCCGTCGATCAACCTGTGGCGCCACACCCTCAATTGGCTGGGGGGGATGGGGATCATCGTGCTGGCGGTCGCCATCCTGCCCCTGCTGGGCGTCGGCGGCATGCAGCTGCTCCGGGCCGAGGTGCCGGGGCCCATCAAGGACACCAGGCTCACCGCCCGGATCGGAGACACCGCGGCCATCCTCTGGACCGTCTACCTGGGGATCACTGTCGCCTGCATCCTGGCCCTGCGGTTGGTCGGCATGGGCTGGTTCGACGCGGTCTGTCATGCCTTCGCCGCCTTGTCCCTGGGGGGCTTCTCGACCAGGGACGCGAGTGTGGGGGCCTTCGACTCCCCGGCCGTCGAGGCGGTGCTGATCCTGTTCATGGTGATCGCCGCGCTCAACTTCGCCACCCATTACACCGTCTGGCGCGCGCGCAGCCTCCGCGCCTATTGGCACGACGCCGAGGCCAAAGGGGTGCTGCTAGTGCTGCTCGTGAGCATCCTCGGCTGCTCGGCCTATCTGTGGCTGGTCGGCACCTACCCGGAGCCGCTGACGGCCCTGAGGCACGTGGCCTTCAACCTGGTCTCGCTGGCCACCGACTGCGGATTCGTCAGCGTGGACTATGCCCAGTGGCCCATCTTCGTGCCCTTCTGGATGCTGTTTCTGGCCTCCGTGACCGCCAGCTCCGGCTCCACCGGGGGCGGGATCAAGATGATCCGCACCCTGATCCTGGTTCGGCAGAGCTCCCGGGAGCTGACCCGCATGATCCATCCCACGATGGCCGCCCCGGTGACCGTGGGGGGCATGCAGATCCCCAATAGCGTGGTCTTCGCCATCCTGGGATTCATCTTCCTGTACTTCATGAGCATCGTGGTGATGACCTTCCTGCTCATCTTCGGCGGGCTCGACTTCATCTCCGCCTTCACGGCGGTCATCGCGTGCATCAACAACGCGGGTCCGGGCCTGGGTCAGGTGGGGCCCGCCACCAATTACCAGAGCCTCACCGACTACGAGATCTGGGTCCTGAGCTTCACCATGCTGCTCGGCCGGCTCGAGGTCTTCTCCCTACTGATCCTGTTCACGCCCCAGTTCTGGCGGAAGTAGGGGGTCCGCCTGGGTTTCGAGGTGCTGGACCGGGGTCTACCCCAGGGTCTGGCTTATCACCTCGTCTACCGCCACGCCCTGGACTTCCCGCCGCCGGAAAGGTCCGGCGAAAGGGGCCAGAGGTGTGCTGGCGTGCCCACGAGAATGTAGCCCGGTAACGGATTGAGGTCGACGAGACGTACCCGGGTAACGCGATGCAAGCGGAGAGCGCTGAAAGGTGAAGTCAGCGGATGTACGCGTGCTGTCTTCTACCGACCCAAAGCGCAAGTCGCTTAGTTGCAGGGTCTGAACGCCCGGTTGTTGGAACCCATCCCCCTGAGACTGAGTGGCGCCAGCTACAACCCCACCCATTCCCGCTCTAACCCGACACGCCCGACCAGGGAGGACCATTCTGACAACTCCGCTCTTCCCCCTCATCTGCTGGACGCGGCGCGGGCACCCACATAACGAGGCGAATGCTATGTTAAGGACTGACGAAATCCGCGGCAGACTTGATCGAGATCACGTTTCATGGCCTCTGTCTACTGGACGTCCACACCTGCCGCTACTATGGTTTTTGATCGTGGGCTCATTGCTTTCGAAGTGACTAAAAACTGCGGGTTTAGTTGAATGGCCCAAAAAACCAGCCGCTTGGGGGAAACGGCTAGGAAGTGTCGGCATAACTAGCCCCCGCTATTGAGCGTGAACTTGTGCGACCGGTCCCGGCCGCGCTAGCGTTCGTGAATCTCCGTCTGGAGGACGGGCTTGCATCTCACCTCCGCACGGGGCCCAGGACCAACGAAACGCGGCTTCCGTGCGCGTTCCGAAGCGCGCTCGAACACTTGGTCACCCGAGGCTTGTCACCCACTCCACCGCCTGTGCAGGTGGATTTTTTTAACGTGTGTTGCATGGAGATTATGCAATGACGAAAAAACCGGGATTCTTGTTTGGTGGATTAGCAGCTATCTCCCTAATGTGTCCCTGCTTGCTCAACGCAGACGCGGGCAGGCCGTTGACGTCTCCCAGCCTGTCACCGGCGAATATGACGGCGCAATGGTGGCAGTGGGCTTTCTCGATGCCGAATGTATCTACAACCGAGGGTGACTGGATCCATCCTTTGGTGGGCGACGATAGCACGTCCGGCGAGCCCGGCTTCTATGAGTCCTGCGGAAACGGCCAACATGGTGACCTTTGGTTCCTTGGGGGCGACTTCGCCGGGACAGGTGAACCATTCGAGAGGACTTGCACCATTCCTTTTGGAAAGACCATCGTTCTTGCGGTAATTAATGTCGAATGCTCCACCGCGGAAGGTGATGCCACCGCTGGTGATCCGGTAAAGCAACAAGCGGACGACTTGAAGGATTGTGCAGAGAGCATCGGAAACGACTTGTCGGGGACTGCTGCGTTCGGGCCGATAGGCGGTGACCTGCAAGAGGTAAGAGTTGAGCGGCTGAGCACGGTCAATGCGTTTCCGCTGTGGATCAGCCCTTCCAACGTCGCGGGACTCGAAGATCCCATTACCCCGAATCCGTCGCTGTCACAGGCTGATGGTCAGTGGGTAATCCTCCGAAATTTGCAGCCAGGGTTCTATCGCCTCGAATTCAGCGGCGTGTACATCAGCCCCGATGTCTTTGAACTCAATGGTGCCTACAACCTTGAGATCGCCAAACCGAATGGCGACACGGCAGTCGAATGAGTGCGCCACTTGCGCGTTGCCGTAGGCATTGCTTTTTTCCTATCTGATAGGGGATCTACCGGATCAGTATAAGCATCTGGATGCAAAAGCCTATCGTCGTGCCGCGCGGAGACCTGCGGGTCTCCGCTTTGTTTATCCGATAGGTGCAGTTC
>JBAPYD010000202.1:0-3932 GCA_049284555.1 Chromatiaceae bacterium
AGCAGCGACCCCGGGGAGGCCACCTACAATCGCGTCTGCCAGGCTTGCCATGCGACCGGCGCGGCCGGCGCCCCGCTCTTGGGCAACAAGGAGGCTTGGGAGCCACGCATCGCGCAGGGCATGGATACCCTGCTTCATACGGCCATCAACGGCAAGGGGGCGATGCCGCCCCGCGGGACCTGTGCCGACTGCTCGGACGACGACCTTCGGGTGGCGATCGAGTACATGGTGTCGAAGGTCCAGTAGACGCTCGGTCGAGCGGCTTTCGAGTGGGTGCTGCGCCGGACTAGCCTGCCCCCAGGATCTCCTTGAGGCTCGCAAGGTGGGCCAGGCCCCGCTCCTTGCGGGCCTCTGGATCGGCGGCCTGACGCCCATCCCACTCCAGGTCCCCTTCGGGAAGCTCCGCCAGGAATCGGCTTGGCTCGGTCTGCACCGTCTCCCCGAAGCGCCGGCGGCGTCTCGCCAGTGTAAAGGTGAGGGCCCGCTTGGCCCGGGTGATCCCGACGTAGGCGAGACGCCGCTCCTCCTCGACAGTGTCCGCCTCGATGCTGGCCCGATGGGGCAGCAGGTCCTCTTCCATCCCCACCAGGAAGACCCGGGGAAACTCCAGGCCCTTGGCGGCATGCAGGGTCATCAGGTGGACCCGGTCGCCGCCGTCGGCCTCGTCCTGGCGCTCGAGCACGTCCATCAGCGTCAGGTGGCTCACCAGCTCGCCCAGGGTCTTGTCGCGAAGGTCCCCCTTGGTCAGGGCCGCCAGCCAGTCGATCAGCTCGGTCAGATTCTCCAGGCGCCGGTCCGCCACGGCCTGGCTGGAGGCGTTCTCGCGCACCCAGCCCGGCAGGTCGACGGCCTGCACCAGGGCACGAACCGCCGCCACCGAGTCAGACTGGGCCCTGCGGGCGTACTCGCCGATGAGGTCCGCGAAGTCGCCGAGGCGCCCCCGTTGGCGCTCCGCCAGGTGCATTGACAGCCCGATCTCGCCACAGGCGGACATCAGGGAGATTTGGCGCTGCCGGGCATAGTCCGCCAGCCCCTCCAGGGTGGTGGGTCCGATCTCCCGCCTCGGTACGTTGACCACTCTCAGGAAGGCGGGGTCGTCCTCGGGATTCGCGAGGAGACGCAGATAGGCCATCAGGTCCTTGACCTCGGTCCTCGCGAAGAAGGACGTGCCCCCGCTCAGGAAGTAGGGGACCCTGTGCTGCCGAAGGACCTTCTCGAAGGGACGCGCCTGATGATTACCCCGGTAGAGGATGGCCATGTCCCCGAAGGGTGTCCCCTCGGTGAACCGCTGGTGCAGGATGTCGGAGACCACCCGCTCGGCCTCGTGGCCCTCGTCGCGGCAGTGAAGGACCCGGGGCGGATCCCCTGGACCCAGCTCGCTCCATAGACGCTTCTCGAAGACGTGCGGATTGTTGGCGATCAGCCGGTTGGCGAGACCCAGGATGCGGGCGCTGGAGCGGTAGTTCTGCTCGAGCAGGATGACCTTCAGGGTGGGAAAGTCCTCCTTCAGACGGACCAGGTTTTCGGGCCGAGCCCCGCGCCAGGCATAGATGGACTGATCATCGTCACCCACGACGGTGAACTCGGCCCGGGGCCCGACCAGTCGGGCCGCCAGCTCGTATTGGGCCCCGTTGGTGTCCTGATACTCGTCGACGAGGAGGTACCGGATGCGTCCTTGCCAGCCCTCCAGGACCTCCGGATGCTCGCGGAACAGCCTCACCGGCCCCAGGATCAGGTCGTCGAAATCCACGGCATTGTAGGCGCGCAGACTCTGCTCGTAGTCCCCGTAGAGGCCGGCCAGTCGTGCCTCGAAGTCATCTTCGGCCGTTTCCAGGGCCTGTTGAGGGGGAATCAGGTCGTTCTTCCAGCGGGAGATTCGAGCCTGGATCGCGGCCGCGTTGACCGCCTCCGCGGCGCCACCCCGCAGGTGCTCCCGGATCAGGGCCTCGCCATCCTGGGCATCGAGCAGGGAGAAGCCAGGCCTGAGGCCCACCCGGACCCCATCACGGCGCAGAATGTTGAGTCCCAGCGTGTGGAAGGTGGAGACGCGGGGCCCACGACTGGAGGAGCCCCTGGGGCGACTCGATAGCGCCCCCTTGACCTCCCGCGCAACGCGCTCGCGCATCTCCCTGGCCGCCTTGTAGGTGAAGGTGAGTGCGCAGATATGACCGGGGGCCAGACCGCAGCCCCTGATCAGGTAGGCGATCTTTCGGGTGATGACCCGGGTCTTGCCCGAGCCGGCGCCGGCCAGCACCAGCAAAGGCCCGCCGATATGCCGTACCGCCTCGAGCTGGCTCTGGTTCAGTCCCGTCATGCATCTGCCCTGGGTCTTGGGGTGGCCGATTATGCCCAAGCCACGCCCGCTCAGCGACTCGGACCGGGACCATCCCGCATGCCCCGCGCGAGCATTCGGGACGGGTTCGTACTACCATGCGCGTGCAGGCCATCCCCGAGGACCCGACAGACCGACATGAAAGCCCTCACCCTCGCCACCCTCGCCTCACTGACCTTCGGGGCCCTGGCCCAGGAGTCGGGCGCGGAGCCCCCCCCTCCGCCCGACGCTGGCGGCTACCTCCAGGCACCCGAGGCGGTCGAATCGCCGGTCACGGGCGAGGCCGTCGAGCCCGAGATCACCATCCGGGAGGAGGGCCAGCGGACCATCACCGAGTACAGGGTGAACGGCCTGCTCTACATGGTTCGCATCCAACCCCAATTCGGCCCGCCCTACTTCCTCGTCGACACGAACGGTGATGGGGTGATAGACCCTCGGGACAGCTCACCGCTCAACAACAACATCCCCCAGTGGGTCCTCTTTAGCTGGCAATGAGTCGCGGGGGACATGCGTCCCCACTCCCCTACCCCAGCACCTGATCCCGCCGCGCATGGTCGGCTCAACGGGCCGCATCGCGCTGGCGCAACCGCGTTCATCAAGGATGTAACAGTGAGGCAGGTTCTCGCGGGGGCGGACCACCCGGGCAGGGGTGGCTCAGGGCGAGGAGGTGGAGGAATCGAACGGCCCTCGCGAGGGCGAGCAGGCGGCGCGTCCGCCGGGGCTTCGACGGGTAAGCCGATCACTAGCGGGCGAGCTGCGGGCGCTCCGGTCGGGGCGGCGGAGGGGCAACCGCATGGCTCTCCCCTCCAATCGTCTCCATGATGCCAGCCTGAATCAGACTCTGGAGGAGCTGGGGCTGGGGCTCCTGGAACCGCACGCTCACCTCGCTCCCGGCGCTGCGCACCACCACGGCCTCCACCAGCCAGTCAGCTCCCAGACTGCCCAGCTCCAGCCCAACCAGGGTCCCAGAGGGAAGGGATAGGTTCCGAAGCGTCAGCGACATGCCCTCGATCGACACGCCGCGCACCTGGGCACTGCAGAAACGGCGCCTACCGTACAACACCTGCACCGCAAGGCCGGGCCAGTCCCTCGTCTCGTGCCGGGGTTCTGCGGTCATGGTTTGATCTCGTAGTTTTTGCATAATAAAAGGAATGTTAGGGAAATATATTGACGGCGCGGTTCAATACTAGTGAACAAATGATGAAATTTCGATAGGGATCGTCACGGATCGCCCAACCGCTGACCTCGGCCGCGTGTCGCCGAGCTGCGGAAAAGGGCCTCAGCCGAGGGAGGTGTCCAACACCATCATCAGGGCGAATCCCGCCATCAGCCCCAGGGTCGCCGGCGTCTGGTGGCCGTTGCGGTGCGTCTCCGGGATGACCTCGTGCGAGACCACGAAGATCATGGCCCCGGCGGCGGCACACGGATCGGACCCTACCTGGTGCGCCGCGCGTCCCCTGGGGGGCCCTCCTCAGGGAGATTCGCCCGCCAGCCGCGCCAGGCCGCGCAGGACCAGGTCGGGAACGATCTGGAGCGGGCGACCGATCGCGGGGGCCAGGCGCTCGGCGTCCCCCCCGGTCAACAGCAGCCGCGGCACAAC
>JBAPYD010000203.1:0-1659 GCA_049284555.1 Chromatiaceae bacterium
CATTGAATCTGGCTCCAGACACGCCAGCGAAGGGCGGAGGACTCCCGAAGCTGCACCAGATCACCCTCGGAGGTGGAGAGGAGCGTCATGGTCTCACCGCCAGGCAGCACGAGGGCGGCCGGGCTGGAGTAAATGGTCCCCGCGGCGAGTCGCATGCTGGTCCCGGCGACGGCGGGCCCGGAGCCCGTCGCGAGGAGGTCGGCGCTGTCGAAGGTGCCGCTGAGATCGAAGTCGAAGGGAGTCTCGTCCAGGGCGGATCCGCTGGTGTAGGCGACGGCGTTGAGCCAGCTGGAGCCACCCGTCTTGCAGGGGTCCGGCTCCGGGATGAGGCTCGCGAAGACCACCCGCTCCCCGCGGAGCTGCGGGGCGGTCACCACCCGCTCGCCCTGGGCCGACTCGCCGGCCACCGCCAGGTCGAGACGCCACCCGGCGTCGCCGTCGGGGGACCAGTCGATGGGATTGCGGGTGCTGGTGCGACCCTCGCTCACGACGGTGCCGGGGTCATCCCCGGGGACCCGGATGCCGGTCTCCAGGAACGACTGCTCAAGCAAGGCATCAGCTGAGACCGTTGTCGAGCCGCCCTGGTCCCAGATCCCGTAGAAGCTCTGGACCGAGCGGTCGGTGACGTCCGACTGGCCCAGATAGCGCCCGGTCCCGAAGAGGACCAGGGTGCCTACCCCGGTTGGATGCGGGGCCAGCGCCACTGGCGCGGTGATGGGCTGGGCAACGCCGTTCTGGTCTCGGGCCTCGAAGATCAGGGTTGGGGAGTCCGTGCTGGAGAGGTCCGTCAGATCGAAGCGCCACAGATTGCCGAACAGGTCCCCCGCGTAGGCGACGGTGGCGATGGGGTCCCCCCCGCCGATGGGATTGCCGCTCGAATCGACGAGCACCCGCCCGACCACCGTGGGCTGACCCAACCCGTTGGGCTCCCGGGCCTCCCCTGAGTGGCGGGGGTCATTGGCACGGCCCTGCTCGGTGTCCAGCTTGGCGATCAGCCGGCCCGTTTCGATATCGACGACGTACAGCACCGCCCGCCCACAGGCGCTGGACCCGCTGTCCTCGTCCGACTCGTCGCAGCCCGGCGCCCGCGCACCGTCGTCCTCCGAGCTGTTGTAGCCATTGCCGAAGACCGCGACCCAACGGATGCTGCCGTCGGACATCAGGACCCGCACGATGGCCGGCTTACCGAAGACATAGCCCAGGTCCGGGTCATCCCGGTCAGTGAAGTCCCACAGGTGGATGTCGGTCGCATTGAGGCTGGCGGCATCGCCGAGGGAGGGGGAGCGGATGGCGTAGACCGCCTGGGCACCGGCCCCGAGGGCGCCGACCACCACCGAATTCCAGCCGGAAGCGCCGAGGTAGGCATCCCCCTCGGCAATGGGTCCGTCCACGTAGTTCGTATGCGGGGGATCGCTGCCGTAGCCGGGCTCGGTGAGCGCAGCCAGCTTCCCGAACAGGGGCCTGGGCACATAGGCGAAGAGCTCGGCACCCGACTCGAGCGCCACGGCCCGCAGCAGACCGTCGTTCGCCCCCACGTAGGCGATGGCCTGGCGGTCCTGGTTGTCCTCGGCGAAGGTCGGATAGTCCTGATCCCTGAAGGACCGATTCGGTGGGCCGACGATGACCGGGGCCCCATTGATGATGTCGCCGACCAGGCTT
>JBAPYD010000204.1:0-1571 GCA_049284555.1 Chromatiaceae bacterium
GGCGCGGGGCCAGCACATCGCCGATCTGATCGAGCGCTCCGC
The DNA here is from genome assembly GCA_049284555.1 of Chromatiaceae bacterium. Taxonomy (GTDB): domain Bacteria; phylum Pseudomonadota; class Gammaproteobacteria; order Chromatiales; family Chromatiaceae; genus Thiodictyon. The sequence continues at coordinate 43 of JBAPYD010000204.1, forward strand.
CGCCTCCCGGGACGACACCGACCTGCGCCTGATCGGCAACTACAATACCCAGGCGGCACCGGCGGAAAAAAAACTGAGCAGGAAGCCCAAGACGCCCTGAGCGATGGACCCTCAGCGTTCCTGGGGCCCGTCGGAGGCCCGGCAGACGGGCGGATCCTGGACCTGATCGCCCAGGCAGAATCCCAGGGCAACTACAATGCCTGGTACGGCGATGCCGGGCAGGGTCGAATCGACCTGTCGCGGTTGACCCTGGACCAGGTCCGAGACCTGCAGCGTGATCTGGTGCGGCAGAACGGTGGCTCGGCGATCGGGCGGTACCAGATCATCGACGACACCCTGGAGCAGCTGCGGGTTCGGCTCGGTCTCGCGGGCCAGGAGCGCTTCACGCCGCAGCTCCAGGACCGCCTGGGGCTGGTTCTTGCCAGGGACGCCGGGCTCGACCGCTGGCAGCGTGGACGGCTGTCGGATGCGCAGTTCGCCTACAACCTCTCCCAGGTGTGGGCGGGCCTGCCCAAGGACGCCACCAATCAGAGCTTCTACGAGGGCACGGCAGGCAATCGCGCGACCCTCAGTTACACGGCGGTGATGGGAGCGCTCAACGACATCCGCCGCGACGGTTAGCGCCCAGACCGAAATCGGGAGGCAGCGTAATGAGACGCTTAGTTCGTGCATTGAAGGCCGTCCCCGGGCAAATCTGGTGGGTCATCGCCCTGCCCCTCGCGTTCTTGGCCCTGCTGGCGGTGGACCGCCACCTGGCCGCCACGGCGTTCGCCGCCTGGACCGGCTACCGCGTGCTGAAGCTACTCCGGCGGCGGAGGACGCGCGAAGCCGCGAAGACGAGGAACGAGGAGATCCGTTGGCTCAACCCCTCGACCGGCCTACCCATGCTCTTCAACGACCTCGGGGGAATGGATACAGCAGGCTACTACTTCAACGAGGACACACTGCATCGCCATCGGGGAGACGGGGGGTAACGCTGCACGGTTGGTGGATCGCCACTGAGATCAGCGTGCAGTACCAGCCCCACCAGTGCCCGACCCATGACCCTGGCCGGCCGGCGGCGCGCGCATGCCCCAGCGGCCGAGTGGGATCGTCGACCTGGTGCCGGATTGGGATTGAAGTGGACATAGTCCATATGCCTGACGTTGTCGGCCTCGCTGCGGATGCGTGCTCCCAGAATCGCCGTTGCCGGAGGCCCCGCTCGCCGCGGGCGACACGCGTCCGAGAGCGCCGCTCGGTCGCGGGAATCGCCCGGACGAAGCGGATCTTGATCGCCTTGATGCGGTTCGAGAAGTCGTCGTCGCCCTTCGGCAGGGTGATGATGCAGCGCAGAGGCTCCGGCAACACCACCCAGGCACCGATATGAAAGGGCCGCTCCCGTCGGGTGCGCCGCACTGCGTCACGCAACGAGTCGACATGCCGAACCAATAGATCCGACCGCCGTTCCAGCAGATTGAACGTAAACAAATAGGTTCCACCCGGAACCCGCCACCGCCAATAGTCCGCCATCCCCGCTGTCTCCCCATACG
>JBAPYD010000205.1:0-7094 GCA_049284555.1 Chromatiaceae bacterium
CCGCATGGGTCTCCGCTAGACGCCGGTCTGGATGCGCCTCACGATCCACTGGTTCAGGCTCATCCCTTCCGCCTGTGCACGAACAGCGGCCTTTCTATGCATCTCGGGCGGGACGCGCAAAGGGATCTTACCGCTGAAAGTGCGGTCCGGCGGTTCGCCGCGCTCGGCGCAGAAGGAGAGATAGTCGTCCACACTGTCGCGAAACGCCTGCTCCACCTCCGGGTAAGTTTCGCCCTCGAAGGTGATAACGTCCCGAAGGCCGATGACGCGGCCAGTGAATGTGCCGTCGTCCGCTTCGACCGCTCCCAAGTAACCTTTGTACTCAAGCATCGTCTGTGTCCTTGGGTGGGACTACGCCCGCCAGTGTGAGAAAGTCGCGCATTGCCCGCACAGCGCCCCGCTTCGTGTCTGGACTGGGGTGGGGTCGATGAAACACCGCTCTCACCCCGTTGAGCGCGACCCGAACCCGGCTCCCCGAGCCTTCGGTGATCTCCGCCCCAAGGGAGCGCAAGAGTGCCTCGATGTCAGACCAACGGATATCCGCCGGGGTCGGCTCGGCGTAGATCTGTGCCAACAGGGCCCGTTGTCGTCGGTTCATGGGTTAGTGATATCTGTTTAACATATCACAACGGAGATCCCCTGGGCGCTCGCGGCGGATGTCTCCAGGGCTCCGACGACAGCATGTCCTGGCGGTCTGGCGTCGCGATCACGGGCATCCTTTCCCGCACTGCATCTATCCGTCCCTAGGCTACTGACACGCCTCACACTCCGGATCCAATATCGAGCACGCCTTCGGCGCCCCGCTGCCGTTGGCCTTCCCGTTCCCCTTCCCCTTGTCCATCGAGATGTAGCTCCCCCCGACCGCCGAGAGCCGGTTGGCCTTGCTCGCATCCGCCATGGTGGACTTCTCCACGTGGGTGGCGCCCATGGATCGCAGGTAATAGGTGGTCTTGAGACCCCGCACCCAGGCGAGCTTGTAAAGGTTGTCGAGCTTCTTGCCGTTGGGCTCGCTCATGTAGAGGTTGAGACTCTGGGCCTGGTCGAGCCATTTCTGGCGGCGGCTGCCGGCCTCCACCAGCCAGCGGGGGTCCACCTCGAAGGCGGTGGCGTAGAGGAGCCTGAGGTCATCCGGGACGCGGTCGATGGGCTGGACCGAGCCGTCGTAGTACTTCAGATCATTGACCATCACGGAGTCCCACAGGCCCCGCTTCTTGAGATCCGCCACCAGGTAGGGGTTCACCACGGTGAACTCCCCGGAAAGGTTCGACTTGACGAAGAGGTTCTGGTAGGTGGGCTCGATGGACTGGCTGACGCCCACGATGTTGCTGATGGTGGCGGTCGGTGCGATGGCCATGCAGTTGGAGTTGCGCATGCCGACGGTCTGGACCCGCTGGCGCAGGCCCTCCCAGTCGAGGGTGGCGCTGGTGTCCATCTGCAGATAGCCGCCGCGGCCCTCCTCCAGGAGCTTGATGGAGTCGATGGGGAGGATGCCCCGGCTCCACAGCGAGCCCGCGAAGCTCGGGTAGCGCCCGCGCTCCTCGGCGAGCTCGGTGCTGGCCTGGATGGCGTAGTAGCTTAAGAATTCCATGCTCTGATCGGCGAAGGCGACCGCCTCCTGGGTCGCGTAGGGGATGCGCAGCCGATACAGGGCGTCCTGGAAGCCCATGATCCCGAGCCCCACCGGGCGGTGGCGCAGGTTCGACTTGCGGGCCTGGGGGACGTTGTAGAAGTTGTAGTCGATGACGTTGTCCAGCATCCGCATGGCGGTGCGCACGGTGCGCTGGAGGCGCTTGGTGTCGAGGCCCTTCTCGGTCACGTGGGCGGCCAGGTTGACCGAGCCCAGGTTGCACACGGCGATCTCCTGATCGTTGGTGTGCAGGGTGATCTCGGTGCAGAGATTGGAGCTGTGGACGACGCCCGCGTGCTGGTTGGTGTAGCGCAGGTTGCAGGGGTCCTTGAAGGCCAGCCAGGGGTGGCCGGTCTCGAAGAGCATGGCGAGCATCTTGCGCCACAGGTCCACCGCCTTGATGCGCTTGTGGACCTTCATCTCGCCGCGCTCGGCGCGGGTCTCGTAGGCGGTGTAGGCGGCCTCGAAGGCCTGGCCGGTGAGGTCGTGCAGCTCCGGGGTCTCGTCCGGGGAGAAGAGGGTCCAGTGCTGGTCCTCGGCGACCCGCTTCATGAACAGGTCTGGGATCCAGTTGGCGGTGTTCATGTCGTGGGTGCGCCGGCGGTCGTCCCCGGTGTTCTTGCGCAGCTCCAGGAACTCCTCGATGTCCATGTGCCAGGTCTCGAGGTAGGCGCAGACCGCGCCCTTGCGCTTGCCCCCGTTATGCACCAGGGCGGCGGCCGTCATGTAGGTCTCATCGCCATCCACCTTGAGGTCGTGCACCACGGGCACCGGGGCCATGGGCGTGACGGACTTGACCCGGGTGAATACCCAGTTGCCCAGTCGGAACCAGTTGTGCTTGGTGAGCGCGGGGATACCGAGCAATGCCGCGATCTGTGGCACGGCGGGGATGCGCAGATCGAAGGCCCGGGTGGTTCCCGTGAAGGCAACGACCGAGCCATCGCTGCGGGTGCCCGCGTGGCCGTTTGCCCGCTCCCGGTACTGACCGGCACAGGGGATGCCCAGGCGAAGGAGCTGGTATCGCAGGCCCTCCGCGAGGGGGGCCGAGGTGTTGGTGAAATAGACCTCCTTGCCCCGGGAGATACCCCCGTCTGTCTCCAGGAGACCCTGGATCAGGGCCAGGGTCTGGTTGTGGGGCAGGTGGCTGAAACGGCGCGCGATGCGCTTGTTGCCCGCGGCGTCGTAGAGGTCTTCGTAGGCGAAGGGCAGGTGTGTCTCATCCAGGCCCACGAATCGTCCGGTGGTGGCGCAGCGGGCCAGGCCCTTGCCGACTGACCATTTGATTTGGAGATAGCGATCTCCACGGGCGTTCTCCCAGAAGTGGATGCCCCGTTCGGTGAGGTACTCACGGACGAACTGGAGGTGTCCGTCGTCCCGGCTGGGATCCCCGGAGACGCCAAACTCGTAGCCTCGGGTCAGGTGACCGTCGCCGAGCAGGATGCCGTAGAGCCTCGCATCGGCCTCGGTCAGCCCGCCTACGGGAACCACCTCCGACGGGATCACTTGGGCGACATAGTCGCCATGCTGGAGCTTGGCGGCCTCCACCCATTGCGGGCCGAAGCGCCCATGCTCGATCTGGCCCAGGGTGCGCTCGATGGACTGCTCCATGGGTACCCCCTGGATGGCCCAGAACGGGTGTCCGGCGGTTACCCCGAGATCGCTGACCGCGTGCTTGACGGCCACCCGGACCATCGGGGCCGACTTCTGATCGTAGACGAAGTGCTCCACCACCTCCCGGTAGCGCCCGCGCTGGCCCAGCACCAGATCTCCGACCTTGACGTCGGCGATGGGCTTGGGGCCGTCGGCGGTGAAGACGGTAGTGCCTGGGGCAAAGCATTGGTTCACCGCCACGGCCGTATCGTTGGCCACCTTGAGGAAGGGCACGACCCCCTGGCTGCGGCCGTTGGTGCCCTTGATGTGGGCCCCCATGCCCCGTACCCGGGTCCAGTCGTTGCCCAGGCCACCGGCGAACTTCGAAAGGAGCGCGTTGTCCTTGATGGCGCCGTAGATGCCGTCGAGGTCGTCGGGGACGGTGGTGAGGTAGCAGGAGGAGAGCTGTGGCCGCAGGGTCCCGGAGTTGAACAGGGTCGGGGTGCTGCTCATGAAGTCGAAGGAGGAGAGCAGCTCGTAGAACTCGATGGCCCGCTCCTCGCGCTCGATCTCGTTGATGGCGAGCCCCATGGCGACCCGCATGTAGAAGGCCTGGGGCAGCTCGAAGCGGATCCCGCCCGCGGTGTGGATGAAGTAGCGGTCGTAGAGGGTCTGGAGCCCCAGGTAGGTGAACTGGAGGTCCCGCTCGGGCCGAAGCGCCGCGCCGATGCGCTCGAGGTCGAAGCGGGCGAGCTGGGGGTCCAGGAGCTCCAGGTCGACGGCGCGGCGGACGTAGGCGGCGAAGTAGTCACCGTAGCGCTCGGCCATGTCGCCCTGGGTCTCGACCCCCAGGCCCAGATCCAGGTAGCCCAGGGCCTCCCGGCGCATCAGGTCCAGGAGCAGGCGCGCGGCGACCTGGCTGTAGGCGGGCTCGCGCTCGATCAGGGCCCGGGCGGACATCACCAGGGCCTGGCCGACGTCAGCCTCCTTGACCCCGTCGAAGAGGTTGCGGTGGGTGTCGGCGAGGATCGCCCCTGCGTCCACGCCCTCCAGGTCCCGGCACGCCTCCTCCACCAGCCGGCGCATGCGATCCAGGTCGAGGGGGCGGGTGCTGCCGTCCGGGAGGGTCACCCGGATCTGGCTCTCCTCCTGGGCCGCGGCGGAGGCGGCCTTCTCGGCCCGCTCCCGGGCCCGGGCCTCCCGGTAGAGGACATAGTCGCGGGCGACCTTGTGCTCCCCGGCGCGCATCAGGGCCAGCTCCACCTGGTCCTGGATGTCCTCGATGTGGACGGTCCCGCCGCCGGGCAGGCGGCGGGTGAGGGCGCTCGCCACCTGCTCGGTCAGCTCCCGCACCCGGTCGTGGATCCGGTTGGAGGCGGCGGCGTTGCCGCCTTCCACGGCCAGGAAGGCCTTGGTCATGGCCACCTTGATCTTGTTGGCGTCGAAGTGGGTGACCTTGCCGTTGCGGCGGATCACCTGGACGGCCCCCGGGGCATGGGCCGCCACCTCGATGGCCGGGTCCAGGGCCGCGGCAGGAGAAGCGGTGGGGCCCTCCACCGGGTCCGCGGTGGGTTGCTCGGGCTGGGCCTGATTCGGGGGGGTGGCGGACATGGCTCCTCCTCATTGCTCGGTGGGGTGGATCGGCGGCCTGGGCGGCTCTCGGTTCGTGATGGCCCCGTGACGCGGTCGAGACCCGCTCGACGAGTGGACGTTGGGCGACAGAATCAATATATACGCTCGTAGCGATTCGTCAACCACAACATGTTGGGGAAAATCCCTGTACGAAGCTGTAGAAAGGCTGTGGGCTGGCTGTGGATAACCAGGCCGCCGGCAGCGCCGGCGCGGCCTCCGCGCAAGGCCTGGGGAGACCGATCCAACGACGAACTTTGCGACACCCTTCACGGCTCCGCTCGGGCGCCGTGGGCGCACGGTGGTGCCCCGGACGCGTCCCGGCCGGACTGGGGACCCTCCAAGTCCCCCGGCCGCGCCGCGACGGGACGCCACGCCCCGTCATCTGGCTATAATCCGCTGGCAGCGCCGAATCCGGCGGGCGGAGCGACAGACCACCACAAGAGGAGTGATTCCAATGAAAGTTCGCGACGTCATGAGCACCCCGGTGCGGTCGGTGAAGGCCGACACCAAGGTGATGGAGGTGGCCTCTCTGATGTGCCTATACCGATTCCACGGCCTGCCGGTAGTGGACGACGAGGATCGCCTGGTGGGCGTGATCGCCGAGAAGGACGTCCTTCATTCCCTGTTTCCCACCATCGAGAAGCTGATCGCGGAAGGGATGCATTCCGTCGACCTTGACCGGGAGATGGGGCGCTATTCGGAGGTGCTGGAGAAGAAGGTCAGCGATCTGATGGCGAGGAATCCCATCTCGGTGGATCCGGAGATGCACCTGCTGCGGGCCGCCACCGTCATGGTCAAGCACAACTTCCGGCGCATCCCCATCGCCGAGGACGGCAAGCTGGTTGGCATGCTCAGCCTGGGGGACGTTCACAAGGCGATCTTTCACGCCAACCTGACGGGTGCCCTGAAGTCGGGCTGAGGTCGTCTCGCCGCTCGCGGGGCCAAACGCCCTACGGAGACGCGCGAGTCTGGGGGGTTCCATTTTCAATGGCTTAAGGCCCTCGCAAGATGCGGCCCCTCGCTGGCCGGTGCGGGAAGCGCGATTATTCGGGGCTTCCGCGGCCGTGACATGGGTTGCCAAGCAACTTGACGGGGCCTAATCTCCCGGCCCCAGGGGCCCGACCCGTCGGTCGCGTCAGCGTTGCCCGCGCGACCGCGGGGACCAGGGGATTTCAGGACCCATTGGTCACCCGCCCGAGCGGAGAGCGGTCGGGTGCCGCGTCCGGCGAGTGGCCGGGGGCCCGCAGGGCAGGGTGTGCATCGGGCAAAAAGGGAGGCGCTGATTGATTGCGCTTCCCGCACGGGCGCGGGATCGCCCGGCGTGTTCGGTGGCGATTAGCCGCTGAAGATGGAGCGCGTCGTGCCGCTCGAAGCGCGGGCTGATCGAATGTCAGGACGGCGGTTGATCAGCATCTCCAAAAATAAAGTGACTTGGCCTCAGGCCGGCAGCATTACGCCATCGGAGGTTTCCTGTGAAGAGCGCTCTATTAAGCCCACTCGTCGTGGCCGTCTCACTCGTGGCCCTCGCCCCGGTGCGGGCGTCCGATTCGCCGGCGCCCAGTGCCGCGGAGATCGCCATGGCCGAGTATGCGGAGGTCATGGCCCTCACGCCGGATGTGGAGAACGGGCGTCAGATCTATCTCACCTGCGCCGTGTGCCACGGTCCCGAGGGCTGGGGCATGCCGGACGGATCCTACCCCCAGATCGCCGGGCAGCTGCGCACGGTCATCATCAAGCAGCTCGCCGACGTGCGAGCCCGCCACCGGGACAATCCCCTGATGTACCCCTTCTCCGTGCCCCGCATCCTCGGCGGGCCCCAGAACATCGCGGACGTGGCGGCCTATGTGGCCTCCCTGCCCATGACGGCGGATAACGGCAAGGGTCCGGGCCTGGACCTCGATCTGGGGGCCAAGCTCTATCAGGAGCACTGCCAGAACTGCCATGGCACCGAGGGGTTCGGCAACGAGGAGGACCATCTGCCGCAGATCGCGGGGCAGCACTTCCACTATCTGATGCGCCAGTTCGAGGCGATCCGCACGGGTCGGCGCAAGAACTCGGACCCGGAGATGGTCCGGCAGATCCAGAACTTCGGCCTGCGCGAGCAGTCGGCCATCCTGGACTACACGTCCCGCCTGCCGCCCCCCTACGAGAAGGTGGCCGCGCCTGGCTGGACCAATCCCCACTTTCCCTCATTCGTGCGTCAGCCCATGACTCCGGAGATGCCGCCGCACCCTCCGGTAATGCC
>JBAPYD010000206.1:0-1921 GCA_049284555.1 Chromatiaceae bacterium
TCGAAGTCCATGGGGCGTGTGCGATCCGGGACCAGGTGAAACTCGGGACCCCGATCATTGAGCTGGATGCGATCGAAGCGCTTGGGGAAGAGGTTGATCGCCGGGGTGCAGTGGGTGGCGAAGTTGCCGGCGTCCAGCACCCGCTCCAGTCCGGGGGCGGGCTGGCCGAGAAGCAGGATGACGTCGACCTCCTGGGCGGCCAGGCGCTGCAGCGACGGACCGAGTCCCTCCACCGACACGAACAGATAACGCCGCGGAAAGGCGAAATACTCATGCAGGTTGCGGTAGCCCTCAAAGGAGGGGGGGGCGAAGGGCAGCAGGGCCTCGTCGTCCTCGAAACCGAGGGGCTGCACCGCCGTCGCGGGCAGGGTCTCGATCCAGGGCACGGGTCGGGCGACGGGCTGCACCAGGACTCCGACGGTGTCCCGCATGAGGCGGGCATAGAGCTCGAAGGGCAGCTGATCCGCCCCGCGAAGAAAGAGCGCAAGCCGAAACCGCTCAGGACGTCCCGGGGCCAGCTCGGCGAAGGTGAGGCTCGCGGTGGTGCGCAGGCGCAGCCGAATGCCCGCCTTGCTGCGCCTGAGGATCTCCAGATCCGGCCTGGCCACCGGTCCGGCATGGCTGAAGTACTCGGCGGCGGTCAGCTCCAGGGGCCAGAGGCGCAGGTCGTGGGCCGTGCGGTACTCGCAGGCGGTCTGGTCCCCCTTGCCGAGCGTGCCCCGCAGCACCGTATCGCGGGGCACATCGTAGCCCTCGGCGAGTGCACCCTCCGCCAGGTCCGGCTCCAGCTCCACGACACACATCGATGGCGTCGGAGCCAGGTAATGGGGGTACACCATCTCCAGCATGTGCTGGGTAAAGGTGGGGAACTCGGCGTCGATCTTGAGCTGGACCCTGGCGGCGAGGAAGGCGAAGCCCTCCAGCAGCCGCTCCACGTAGGGGTCCGCGCACTCGAAGCTCTCCAGCCCCAGGCGTGCCGCGATCTTGGGCATCTCCTGGGCGAACTCGCCCCCCATCTCGCGCATGAAGCGCAGCTCGCGGTTGTAATAATCGAGCAGGCGCGGATCCATGATCCCGATACCTTAGCCCGCGTATCCGCTGACCGTGGCCTCGCCCGTGTCGAGGTCGATCTCGCTCTTGAGGTAAAGCCTCAGGGGGACGGGCTCGGCCCAGAGCTCGCCCTCGATCAGGAAGGTCATCGCGTTGTGGCTCATCTGGGCCTCGTTGATGTCCAGCCGCACCCGCAGGCTATCCCGGAATATCCGTGGCTCGAACTCGGAGATTGCCTGACGCAGGGCCCGCTCCAGTCCGGGGACGTCTGTGCCCGAGACGGTGATGCCCGACAGGTCCGGGATGCCGTAATTGAGGACGGAGCGGGCGACCTCCGGATAGGGCTCCAGGTCCTGTCCCGCCTGCAGATGGGTGGTGTTGAGGAGCCAGTTCAGATCCCGGAGCACCGCCTCGCGCAGCCGGGTCACGGAAAAGACGCGCTGCTCCCGGGCTTCCTGGGACTTTCCCGGCTCGTGATCGGTCAGCCGGTCGAGCAGGGAGGGCTGGAGACGCTCCTTGAGGGACAGCTCAGCCAACGGGGCCGCCCGCTTGGGGAGCGGCGTCGTCGGCCCGCCCTTCGGCGCTCGCGTCCTGGGTCTGCAGCTCGATGAGGCGCACGTCCATCAGGGAGTATTCCCCCGCGTCGGTGAACAACATGCGCTGGCCGAGTCCCGAGTAGGTCTCGGCGCCCTGCTCAATCCATTCGGTGCGTCGGGCACGGCGGATATCCGGGTCGGGCGAGGACTCGCTTCCGGGATAACGCGTCGGGATCAGCCCTACGGCCTCTCCCTCGTTGGCCCAGGTGAAATAGGCTGGCATCCACACCAGGTCCCGCAGATCCCCAGGCTCTTCCAGGCGGATGGTACGGATA
>JBAPYD010000207.1:0-2050 GCA_049284555.1 Chromatiaceae bacterium
GTTCGAGGACTACGACCTGGAGCATGCCCTGGGGGAGGTCAGCGGGCTGGTCTGGTTCGCCGAGCACGTCGGCGGCCTGGAGCGGGCCGGCGAGCATCTGGCCTGGATCACCGGCTGGACCGACGACCTCACGGGGAATCGGCTGGTGGCGTCCCTCGCCCACGGGCACGCGCACGCCCTGCTGCGGCTGGCCCCGCCACCGCCGGGTCTGGTGCCGCCCCAGGTGTTGGACAACCCCCCCTGGGTGCGTCCCTTCGAGCTCTTCGCGAAGGCCTTCGGTGTGCCCGGCGGAGACGAGGCGGACCCCACGCCCGTGCTGGCGGTGGTGGTTCCGCTCCTCTTCGGCTACATGTTCGGAGACCTCGGTCAGGGGGCGGTGATCGCGGGGATCGGCTGGTGGCTCGCTCGGCGAGGGCACGAGCTGGCCCGGCTCCTGATCCTGGGCGGGATCTCCGCCATGGTCTTCGGGCTCCTGTTCGGCAGCGTCTTCGCCCGCGAGGACCTGATCCCCCCCCTGTGGCTCCACCCGATGGAGGAGCCGATCACGATCCTCGCGGTCCCCCTGGCCTTTGCGGTCCTCCTGCTCAGCCTGGGCCAGCTCCTGGACGCCCTGGGCGCCCTCTGGCGGGGCGAGCTCCAGCGCTGGGTGCTGAGGGACCTGGGCTTCCTGGTCCTGTACCTGGGCCTCGTCCTCACGCCGCTGCGCCCGGAGCTCGGGTGGGTCGCCCTGGCGGGTGGGCTCTGGTACCTGCTCGGGTCGTTCCTCATCCACCGGGAGCTGCTCGGCGGGCTCGCCGCCCTCGGGCATCTCCTGGAGTCCGGGATGCAGATCCTGGTCAACACCCTCTCGTTCGCCCGGGTCGGGGCCTTTGCGCTGGCCCACACCAGCCTGTCGGTCGCGGTCGTGACCATGGCCGACGCCGCGCCCTGGTGGGGCGGTGCCCTGATCCTGGTGCTTGGCAACCTGCTCATCATCGCCCTCGAAGGGCTGGTGGTCTCGATCCAGACCACCCGGCTCGTCCTCTTCGAGTTCTTCAACCGCTTCCTGCGCGGCACCGGTCGGGTGTTTCGGCCCCTGCCGGCGCCGCCCGTGATGGTGGAGGCGACGCGGTGACGGGACCGCGCATGGCGGCAATGGCCCGCCCGCTTCCTGCTGGCATCAACCGGAGATTGACCATGAACCGTCGCATCCTGCTGGTCTCCCTGATGGTCCTCGGCGTGGCCCTGTTGGCCGGCCTGTCCAGCGTTCTGGTCTGGGCGCCCCAGGCGGTGGCCGAGGAGGTCCTGGCGATCGAGACCTCGATCATCGATCCGGCCGTCCTGAAATGGGGCTACGTCGCGGCGGCACTCGCCACGGGTCTGGCGGCGCTCGGCGCCGCCTTCGCCGTGGCCTCGGTGGGCGCCGCCGCCGTGGGCGCCCTGGCCGAGAAGCCGGAGCTGTTCGGCCGGGTCGTGATCCTGGTGGGGCTGGCCGAGGGAATCGCCATCTACGGCGTGATCATCTCGGTGCTGATCCTCAACCGCTTGGGTTGAGGGGCGGGCCCATGGCCCTCTGCGCCTTCGTCGGTGACGAGCTCTCCGGGTTGGGGTTCCGGCTCGGCGGGGTCGAGTGCCACAACCCCGCGCCCGCGGAGACACCGGCCCTGTTCCGGTCCCTGACGGAGCGCGTTCAGCTGATCCTGCTGACCGCGGAGGCGGCCCAGGCCCTGCCGCCCGAGCTCCTGCGCCGGACCCAGGCGGCGGAGCGACCCCTGGTGCTCGTGATTGCCGATGTGCGCCGACAGGTTCCCCCGCCAGACCGGGTCGAGCTGCTGCGGCGCCAACTGGGGATAGCCGAATGAACCTCGAAGAACGGGAGCAGGGACTCCTGAAGCTCGTGGAGTCCTACCAGGAGACGGAGTGTCGCGCCCTCCTGGAGGCCGCCCGCCAGGAGGCCGCCCAGCTGATCGGCCGGACCTACCGGGACGAGCGCGCCCGTCTGCACCAGCGGGTGCTGGCAGAGCGGACGGCCGCACGCGAGCGAATCCAGGCGGCCCGGGCGGAGCGGGAT
>JBAPYD010000208.1:0-1922 GCA_049284555.1 Chromatiaceae bacterium
CCATTCCGCCCATGCCGGACATGCCACCCATTCCGGACATGCCGCCCATGCCGGACATGCCGCCCATGCCGGACATGCCACTAGGCACCCACACCCAGCCGCCCATACCGGACATGCCGCTCATGCCGCCCATGCCAGACATGCCGCCCATTCCGGACATGCCATCCATGCTGTACGCCGCCGTTCCGCTCCCGGCCAGGGCGAGACCGACCAGCGCGGAGACAGCGGCTTTCTTGAACCTCTTCAGTGTCGTCTTCATTCCAAGTCCTCCAAGGGTGCAAATAATCCAGGAACCACTCGCTCAGTCGCGGTACCAACCGCGGATGTCATAGCGGCCGTGCATTCCCGGGTGGTTGAATGGGGTGTACCAGTTTCCTTGGTCCTCTAGAAACCGCAGGCTGGAGGGATAGGGCTGGGAAATTCCCGTCAGCGCCCGCGTATACCAGCCTTGAGGCTTCTGGACCTCGCGAATCATCGGTGCCCCGGCAGGCCGCTCCGACGGCTGCGTCCCGGCGATGGGGTAACCTCCCCCAGCCGGCTCGGCGAGGACCGGGCCGGAGACGACGCCGATCAACATGGCCACAGCAACGCCCATCTTGCGCATTCGATAACCTCCGTTGGGTTCGCGCCCGTTCGGGCACGCTCTCGGTGCGGCAAGGATTCCGAACCCGGCGCGTCCAACCAGCGCCGCGTCACGACCGCCGGTTTGGTTTCAGGCAGAATTCGGGCCAGATGGATCTCTCCGTTGTTTTATCGAGTGATTTGGCATTTTCCAGAGAATCCCCCCCACCAAGCCGCCGGCTCGATCTGACCTTTTGTCATGAGACGCCGCCGAGGGAACCGGTCCGAACGCGATGGGTGGGTCTTCAGGACCGACGCGGGGCGCTACCATCCGCCGAGGATCGCCGTTAAATCACGGTCACTTGGATCGATCCCTGAGACCTCAGCGGCAAGTGCGAGAGGGGCTCTATTCGCCGACCTCGAAGCTCATGACAAGCTGTCAGAATCTCCGACCCCGGCTCTCGTGCGGAGGGGACGACCCAGTCGTGCCCCGGTGCTCCAGGGAAATGCTGATCGAATGCCATCCTGGCATGCGATCAGCTCGCGCTTGGAGAGACGCGACGCTCGAAGGCCCCACTTTCGGTGGCTTATCGCCACCGAAACTGCCGGCCGATCCCTCGCCCGGACGGGAACTGCAATAGATCAGCGGTTCCCTAGTGAAGGACGACGACCCGCCCATCGTCGACGCCGACGGCGACCTGGTGTACCAGTGCCTTCGGAGGCTGGGTGCCGATGATGCTGACGAGATAGACGTGATAGACCTGCCGGATCTTACCGACCTCCAGGGAGGGGTCGCCGACGGATTCCAACCAAGACAGGGCGGTCGCATGGGCCTTCTCCCAGCTGTCCACCGGCAGCTGCACCTCTCCGTCCCTGATCGCCGCCGGCAAATACCCCTGACTCGGCTCCAGGTCAGCCGGGGCGGAGACGTCTCCAAGGAGCGGGAACAACCGAAGGGAGCCATCCTCGTCCCGTTGCACCCGCCAGCCCCGTTCTGCGAGCAGGGCGTCGAGGTCGTGCGTGAGCTCGGCCTCAGCCCTGGGCGGCTCAGCCGGCTTGGGTGCCTCCGATGCCGGCGGCTCCCGCGACTCCGGATTCGACGACACGGGCGGGGGAAAGAGCAGGGTGTCCCCATTCGGCTGGGTCTCGACGCGCCAGCCGAAGGCACTCAGTACAGCCCAGCCGGACGGCCCGCTGCTCGGGGCCGGCTCGGGCGCCTCTGGCGCCGCCCGATCCGTCGTCTCCGTCGCGGGGGGGACCTTGACCCCGGGCGTAAGCTGCAGGGTGCCATCGGCCAGGACATCCACCTGCCAGCCCGCGGCCCTCAGGGCCTCGGCGAAGGATTGCCCACCCACCACCGG
>JBAPYD010000209.1:0-2102 GCA_049284555.1 Chromatiaceae bacterium
GGGTCGGTCACCGCGAGGGACTGCATCAGGCTCGGGTTGCGGGGCAGGCGCAGGCGCACCACGCCGGAGCGGCGGGCACCCAGCGAGCTGTCGGCCAGGACCTCGAGGGGCAGGAAGAGGAGCGTCCCGTCGTCGATATCCTCGTGGATCAGCTCGAAGACCAGGGTGCGGGGGAGCAGGACCTCCGCGTCCGCCCGGTCCGCCTCGGTCTCGTCCGGTGGCGCGAGCGCGACGTTGAGGGTACGTCCGGCCACCGCCCGACGCAGGGCATCGACCTGGGCGGCCAGGGGCTTGGGCGCGGCCAGGGCCAGGTAGTAGGCATGATCCAGGCTGCCTGCCAGGGTCAGGGTCTCCCGGCCCGGGACGAAGGCCCGTGGCTCGAAGGCCAGCGGCTTGTCCGTATCGGCCAGGCCGTGCTGCTTGCGCAGGGCGTCCTCGTCGAATCCCAGCAGGGCCAGCGTGGCCGCGTCCACCGACTCCTTGGCCATCGCGGTGAGCTCCAGGGGCGTGGGCTGGACCTCGCCGACGGTACTGAAGGCGACCCCGTTGCCCGTGACCTGGCTACCGTCCGGAACCAGGGCCGGCAGAACCAGGCTGCGGGGACCCGCGTCGATGCAGACCAGCCCCCGGGCGGGAAGCGCGGGACGCAGCGGCACCTGGAGGAGATTGAGGAGGATGCGCCGCTGGCGCTCGGGAATCAGGTTGGCGCGATAGAGGATGGTCTCGGTGAGCCAGGCGAAGAGGTCCACCAGGGCGTGGAGCGGGTCACCGGGGGAGACCTGGGTCAGCTCCGGCAGGTGGGCCGCGAGCCGCTCGCGCGCCTCGGCGACCAGATCGTCGAAGCGTCTGTCGTCCAGGCTCGGAACGGGGATCGGCATGGGGTTGACTCCCTCTTCAGGTCTGGTTCGTCAGCACTGACCGCGGGACCGACTGCTGCGGCCGTAGCGCGCGAAACGCGACGGCCCCGGAAGGTCGCCTTGGCCTCCGCACCCTGGGCAGCGGCGCGCGTCGGCTCCCGCGGTACCGCGGCTCCTGCCTCTCAGCCGACTTCTCTCATTCGCGCTCATTCGCGTTCTTCGCGGTCTCTCTGCGTTCAGCCCGCGCGCGCCTGCCCCGCGGTCGCGCGGCCGGCGCCCACGGGCAGGGTGCCCAGGTCCAGGCTCAAGCCGAGCTCCCGGGGTACCGGGCTGTGCAGCAGCCGGTACCGGATCTCGATGTGAACCAGGGACGGGTCGTCCGGGTCCGGCAGGGCGAGGACCTCGGTCACGGAGACCCGGGTCTCCCACTGGGCCACGGCCTTGCGGGCCAGGCTGGCGATCAGGGCCCGGGTGGTCTGGTTGTTCGGCTGATGGACGAAGTCCAGAAGCCCCGCGCCGAATTGGGGCCGCATCAGCCGCTCCCCGGGGCGCGTCAGCAGGATGTTGAGGATCGACTGGCGCACGCTCTCGTCCTCGCGCGCATGGCGCAGCCGCCCGTCGGCATCGATACCGCCCAGGGGAAAGCTCATGATCTGAGGGATAGGCACGTTCATTTGATCTTCGGAAACGGCAGGCAGATTCGCACCCAGGGCAGCCAGAAGAAGACGATGTTGAGAAGAGAGACGATGATCATCAGGAGGATCATCGCGACCAGGGTGACGATCGGGATGCTGAAGGAGCAGATCCACTGCACTCCCAGTGCCGCGGCCGCCTGGGGATCGGGCGGTGGCCCGTCGGCGAGATCGGGGCCGGCCCCCTTGTTGAGCTTGAGGGTGTCCAGCAGCCCCTGGGTATCCGGCGGGATCAGCATGGCGGTGCCCTTGGCCATGCCGCGCTTGAGATCCGACAGGCTCGGCATCTGGATGAGCACGGGACGGCTCGCATCCGGATCGAAGGGGGCAGCGACCCGGAAGGGCTCGCTGCGCACGGCCGGCCCTCCCCACACCACCCGCTCGCGGCCCCGATCGTCGGCCACGCGCAGGAACGGGACCACCTGAAACAGGTCCTCGGGCTCCTGGCGGAACTTGGGAATCGGGATCTCCGCCCCGGTGCGCCGGACCTGGCCGAGCAGGCGCTCCCCGAGCAGGGTGCGCCATTCCCGGCCGTCCTCGGCGTCCACGTAGA
>JBAPYD010000210.1:0-13431 GCA_049284555.1 Chromatiaceae bacterium
GGCACAGACGGTGCCCTGGGCCCCCAGGTCGTCCGTGATCCACTCGAAGACGGTGCGATTGTAGTAGTCGAGACCCCGCACCAGGCAGGGGTTGACACGGTAGTCCACGCCGGCGGCATCCAGTCCCTGGCGGATCGCCTCGAAATGGTCCCGGCTGGATTCCCCCAGGCGGTCCATCAGGACCGGGGCCTCGGAAACGACCGCGAGGGTCCCCTGGTCCTTGGAGTCGAGCACCCGCAGCGGGTTGGTGTAGAGGCGCTTGCGGCTGTCCTCGTCCAGCCGATCCAGGTTGGCCTCGAGATAGGCGACGAGGGCCTGGCGATAGGCGAGCCGCTCCTCCGGGTCCCCCAGGGTATTGATCTCCAGGCGCAGCCCCTGGAGCCCGAGGGAACGCCACAGGCGGGCGGTGAGGAGGATCACCTCCAGGTCCACGTCGGGACCGGAGAGCCCCAGGACCTCCACGCCGATCTGGTGGAACTGCCGGTAGCGTCCCCGCTGGGGCCGCTCGTGGCGGAACATGGGACCCCGGTACCACAGGCGCTGGGGGCTCGCCAGGAGTCCGTTCTCGATGGCCGCCCGCACGCAGCTCGCGGTGCCTTCCGGCCGCAGGCTCAGGGAGTCCCCGTTGCGGTCGGAGAAGCTGTACATCTCCTTCTCGACGATGTCGGTGACCTCGCCGATGGAGCGCTTGAAGAGATCGGTGACCTCGACCAGCGGGGTGCGGATCTCCGCGTAGCCGTAGCCGTCGAAGATGCGGCGTGCACGGTCCTCGATCCGCTGCCAGAGATGGATCTCACCCGGCAGGATGTCGTGCATCCCGCGGATGGCCTGGATGGCCGCTACCCCTTTGCTCATGTGGGACGACGCGGCCTTCGGCGACCGGGAAAACGCCGACACGACGCGTTTCCCGTGCGGGCCCCGTGACCAGCGGGTCTCCGGACGCGAGCCGGCCGAATGCCAGGGGGGCATCTGGTCGGTGTCTCCGCGGGGGAGGCGGTGGCCCCCTGGGCTGGACTGCTCATTCCGGATTGCTCGGGTCGAGCTTGAAGCGGGCAACGCCGCCGCGGCCCTTGGTGCTCAGGTCCAGGCTCTTGTCGCCGACGTTGACCGATGCCGCCACACTGTTGCCGATCACCAGGGAGTAAGGGGGATCGCCTTTGAGGACCCGACGGTCGCCCTTGCGCATCTCCCCGATCAGGATGACCTTGCCCGCGGCGTCGCGCACGTCGACCCACGAGGTGCCCGCGAAGCTCAGCACCACCTCCGGGACCTTCGGCCGATCGCCCTCGACCTCGGCGGGCGTCTCGATCTGCCCCGGGGTCGCTTCGGCGGCGGATTCGGGTTGGGGCTCCGCCGACCCTGCGCCAGGCTCCGCAATCTCGGCTGGCCCGGAGTCGGAGTCTGGCGCCTGGCTCGGCAACGCCGGCAAGACGAGTCCGGCATCGGCCTCCGCGAGGGGCAAGGGGTGCGCCGCTTCGGGTACCTCCTCGTCCCCGAAGGAGTCCGGGAGGGTATCGGCGGTCTCCGAGTTGTCCAGGTCGAGCCGATCCCCCGTGGGTTCCTCCAGGGGTAGCAGGGGCAGAGTGGCGGGGTCCGATTCCGCGCTGGGCTCCGGGAGGGATTCCGGGCGACTCTGCCACCAGAGGACCAGGAGCGCGATCACCGCGAGCAACAGGCCCAGGCCGATCAGTCGCACCGGGCTGCGGCCGCCGCCGATCTCGGGCTTGGGTGATCCGGTCGCCCGGATCAAGGGGGCCACCGGCTCCGGGCTGGGGTTCGCGGCGCGGTAGGCGCCGATCAGGGGCTCCGGATCCAGGCCCAGCAGCCGGGCATAATTGCGCAGGTAGCCGATGACGAAGACCGGACCCGGGAGATCCTCGAAGTGGTCCTGCTCGAGGGCCTCCACCAGGTGGGGGCGCAGGTGCAGCTGGGTGGCGACACGCCCGATCTCCCAGCCCTTCGACTGGCGCTGCACGCGCAGACGGCGGCCGGGGGACTCGGTGAGCTCCACAACGTTCTGGTCGTCGGGGCTGACGGCTTGAACCGCATTCATGGGTCAGACCTCGCTACAGCTCGAGAATCTCCGGCGCGTCCGGAAAGTTCCTTCGTAGCACCTGTTCGTAGGTAGCGGCACTCGTCTTGTTGCCGAGCTTACGCTCCGTCCTGATACCGAGTGCAAGGGCATAGGGGGTCGGCGCGTTGGACTGGAAGAAGCGGTCCAGGTACTCCTTGGCCCCCTTCGCGTTGCCGCGCCTGTCCTCCAGCTCCGCCATTTTAACCAAGGCCGGTCCAAAGCGAGGGTTTGCATTGAGTGCGCGCCGATACTCGGTCTCCGCCTTGGTCCGGTTGCCGGCGCTCGCGGCGCAGGTGCCCGCGTTGGTCATGGCCACCCAGGGCGTGGAATAAAGCGGATTCTCCAGGGCCTTGGCGAACTCGGCGTCGGCCTCCGCGTAGCGCTTCTGGCTGCAGTGGAAGGTGCCGTAGGCGTTGCGGATATCGGAGTTGTTGGGCGAGAGCTCCAGTGCCCGCTTGAAGGACTCGTCGGCCCGTTGCACCTGGCCGATCTGCTGGTAGATGACCGCGATCATGTAGTGGGCGCGCGGGTTCTTGGGGTCCTCCCCGATGGCTTGCTCGGCCCGTCGCAGGGCCGACTCCAGCTGGCCGAGCCGGTAGTACTCGGCCGCCATGGCCACATAAAGATCCCCGGGGCTGTTCTCCGCGTCGAGGCCGAGGGAGTTGTTCGTCTCCTTCGTCGCCTGGTGGCCGCAGCCGGCGAAGGCGAGGCACAGCACCAAGAGGGGCAGACGGTGTCGCAGCGTTGTCATCCTCATTGGAGCCGGACGCCGTCGGGGTTGAAGGGGACGGGTAGAGGTCGCCCGACGCGGCGGCTGCGGTCTTTCACCTGACCTACCAGCTGACCGCAGGCGGCGGCGATCTCGTCGCCCCGGGTCTTGCGGGTGAAGGCCAGCAGTCCCGAGCGCATCAGCCGCAGGCGGAAGGCCTCCAGCTGCTCCGGCCTCGTGGTCCCGAAGCCGCTGTTGGGGAAGGGGTTGAAGGGGATCAGGTTGAGCTTGGAGGGGATGCCCTCCAGGAGCCGGATCAACTGCTTGGCATGATGGACGCTGTCGTTGACCCCGTCGAGCATCACATACTCCCAGGTGACGCGGCGGCGCTTGTCGCCGGCGACGTACGCGCGACAGGCGGGGAGCAATTCCTCCAGGGGATACTTGCGGTTGATGGGGACCAGGATGTCCCGCAGCGCGTTGTTGGGGGCGTGCAGAGAGACGGCCAGGGAGACGTCGCTCTGCTCCCGCAGACGGTAGATGTTCGGAACGATGCCCGAGGTGCTCAGGGTGACGCGGTACTTGGAGACCATGTAGGCCAGGTCGTCCTGCATCACCGCCATGGCCTTGACCACCGCGTCGAAGTTGGCCAGCGGCTCCCCCATGCCCATCATGACCACATTGGACGGCGGCGCCCCGAGCTGACGAGTGGCGTGCCAGACCTGGCCGATGATCTCGTTCACCCGCAGGTTGCGGTTGAACCCCTGGCGGGCGGTCGCGCAGAAGGCGCAGTCCAGGGCACAGCCCACCTGGGAGGAGACGCAGATCGTGGAGCGCCCCTCCTCGGGGATATGGACGGTCTCCACGCGCTGGCCGTCATCGAGCTCCATCACCCACTTGAGGGTTCCGTCCGCCGAGGGCCAGGTGTGGCTGAGGCGGGGCAGACGCAGCTCCGCCGCCGCTCCCAAGGCGCCTCGAAGGGCCTTGGGGATGTCCGTCATGGCATCGAGGTCCAGGACGCCGTGCTTGTGGATCCACTTGAATAGGTTTCGGCCGTGAAAGGCCTTGAAGCCGAGACCGACCACCAGGGCCTCACAGTCCTTGAGGTCCAGGTCCAGGAGGTTGGGTCGGGCGGCGGTAGCGTCCATCGATGACTCGCGGTGCCTTAGGGTCTCAGCGGGTGCGGGGGCAGATCCCCTCGGGGAAGAAGAAGGCGATCTCTACCGCGGCGTTCTCGGGGGAGTCCGAGCCGTGGACGGCATTCTCGGTGAACGAGTTGGCGAAATCCGCTCGAATGGTGCCCGGTGCCGCGTTGGCCGGATTGGTCGCACCCATGATCTCCCGGTTTTTGGCGATGGCGTCTTCGCCCTCGAGCACCTGAACCATGACGGGGCCCGAGATCATGAAGCTCACAAGCTCGTCGAAGAAGCCCTTGCCCTGATGCACCGCGTAGAAGGCGGAGGCCTGCTCCCGGCTCATGTGGAGCATGCGCGCTGCGACGATGGAAAGCCCCTGGGACTCGAAGCGGTCGAGGATGGCACCGATGGCATTCTTAGCGACGGCGTTGGGCTTGATGATGGATAGGGTGCGTTCGATCGCCATTGGATGCTCCAAAGTCGAAAGGTCAGTCGGTTGGAAAGTCGAGTCGGGGCTGGCGCGCGCGCCCAATCGGCACCTGCACCGGGCCTTGGTGCGAGGGCCGGGGGGCGTCCCGGGTACAGCAGCACGCGTTCAGCATTCAGGTCGGCTGGTAAACTCGAAAGTCTACCGTCGAGACCCCCTGCCTAGCAATGGCGGGTCAACCGATCCTGCTGATTTTTCCCCAATTTGGCGGCGTCACCGGGGCAAGGGGATAATCGTTCCCTCGCCCACCCATCGAGCCCGAGCGCAGCCCATGACCCATTATGACGTCTTCAACGGAGATGCGGACGGCATCTGCGCCCTTCAGCAGCTGCGCCTGGCCGAGCCCAGGGACAGTGTGCTGGTGACCGGCGTCAAGCGCGACATCGGATTGCTGGCGCGGGTGACGGCGGGCCCCGGGGATGAGGTGACGGTGCTGGATGTTTCCCTGGACAAGAACCGAGACGCCGTGGAGCGGCTCCTGGCCGCTGGTGCCCGCGTGCGCTATTTCGACCATCACTTCCCCGGGGAGATTCCGAGCCACCCCAACTTCGACTGCCACGTCGAGACCCTGCCGGACAAGGGCACCAGCCTCCTGGTGGACGAATCCATCGGCGGTCGCCACCGGGCCTGGGCGGTTGTGGGGACCTTCGGCGACAACTTCGACGATGCCGCAAGGCGAGCCGCGGCGCCCCTGGGGCTCGACCAGGCGGCCTTGGGCCGGCTGCGGGACCTGGGCATCTACATCAACTACAACGGCTATGGGGCCGAGGTGGCCGATCTCCATTTCCCCCCCGATGCCCTCTATCGGCGGCTGAGTCCCTATGCGGATCCCCTGGAGTTCATCGCCGAGGATCCGGCCTTTGCCGCCTTGCGCGACGGCTATGAGGATGACATGGCCAGGGCCCGGGCGGTGTCTCCCGCCCTCGATACCGGGACGCACCGGGTCTTCGTCCTGCCCGCGGATCCCTGGGGCCGGCGCGCGGGCGGGGTCTTCGCCAATGAGCTGGCCCACGCGTCCCCCGGGTGCGCCCATGCCCTGCTCACCCGTTTGCCCAAGGGCGGTTTCGTGGTCAGCGTGCGCGCACCGGTCGGGCGGCCGGAGGGCGCCGACGTCCTCTGTCGCCAGTTCCCCTCGGGGGGCGGGCGAAAGGCGGCCGCCGGGATCAACGACCTGCCGGAGTCAGAGTACGACCGTTTCCTGGCGGCGTTCGTGGCGGCCTTTTGACCTCCCTCCGCCCGCTGCGTCCGGACGCCGGGCGCGTGCCGTGGGGCTTCCGGTCCTGCTTCGCGTGAGCTGCCGCACGCTGCCGTCTCGTCGCGATGAGACCGGGGTCCTGGCGGTGAAGGACGCCGAGGACCGGCAACGGTCTCCTTCCGGTCGCGTCTGATGGATCCTGACAGAGGGCGGAGACCTCCACCCGGCCAACAGCCGTCGGATACCGGGACACCGAAGAACGCCATGAGCAGCGTCCTCATCACCCTGACGATCGTGCTTGGCCTGGTGGCGGGGGGCTTGTTTGCCCTGCAGCCGGCCATGGTCTTCCTGCCGAGCCGGGAGCTTGCCGCTACCCCCGATCAATGGGGGCTGGACTACGAGGACGTCTGGCTTCAGACGCAGGATGGGGTGCGACTGCACGGCTGGTATCTGCCCCATCCCGGTGCCGATCGGGTCTTGCTGTTCTTCCACGGCAACGCGGGCAACATCTCCCACCGGCAGGCATCACTGGAGATCTTCCACCGGATCGGGCTCAATCAGCTGATCCTGGACTACCGCGGCTACGGTCGCAGCCAGGGGCGCCCCAGCGAGACGGGTCTATACCTGGATGCCCGGGCCGGCTGGGACCATCTGGTCGAGGGCCGGGGGGTGGCACCCGATCGTATCGTCCTGTTCGGTCGTTCCCTGGGCGGGGCCGTCGCCGCCCAGCTGGCCTCCCAAGTCCGGCCAGGGGCCCTGATCCTGGAGTCCAGCTTCAGCTCCGCCCGAGATGTGGCGCGCGCCCTGTACCCGCTCCTGTCCTGGTTGATCATCAGCCGTTTCGACTTCGACACCGTGTCGCGGCTGGCCGGGGTCCGCTGCCCGGTGCTGGTCCTCCACAGCCCGGACGACGAGATCATTCCCTTCGCCCTGGGGCGGCGGGTGTACGAGGCGGCCCGGCAACCCAAGGCGTTCCACACCCTGAGGGGCGACCACAACGGCGGCTTCCTGCTGAGTCAGCCGGAGTACCAACGGGCCCTGGCGGGATTTCTCTCTGATCAGTTACCTTGAGAGCGGCGCTGTTGCCAATTGCGGCGGTGGGAGCGATGGCCGAGAAGCTGCGTTGCGAGCTGGTGTCGAGCGAGTCGGTCCACGACCTGGCCTGGACCCTCGCTGAACGGGTCCGGGACTCCGGTTACGAGCCGGACCTGGTGGTGGCGGTCTCCCGCGGGGGGTTCACCCCCGCCCGGGTGCTGTGCGACGTGCTCGGCATCTTCAACCTCACGAGCATCCGCGTGGTGCACTATCGGGGCCCCGCCGACAAGGAGCCCGTGGCCACCGTCAAGTATCCACTCTGTATCCCCGTGGAAGGCCAGCGGCTTCTGGTGGTGGACGACGTCAACGACACGGGCGACACCCTGAGGGCGGCGCGGGCCCACCTGGAGTCCCTGGGACCCCGCGAGGTGCGAACCGCGGTGCTGCACGAGAAGGTCGGCTCTCCGGTGCGGGCGGACTACGCGGCTGGGGGCATCGACGAGTGGCGCTGGCTCATCTATCCCTGGGCGGTGGTGGAGGATGTGGGGGGCTTTCTGCGCCGAATGGACCCCCCGCCCGGCGACGCCGCGCAGGCCGCCCTGCGTCTGAGGGCCGACTATGGTCTGGACGTTGCGGCGCCGCTCCTGGGGCGTCTGCTCGCACTGACGGTCCGGGGGTCCCGGACGTGATGTCCACGTCTCCGTGGTTCCCGGGAGCCCCGGACCGGTTCCGCCGAGCCTTGGCGGCGTCCCTGGGACTGGCGCTGCTCGCGGCGTTGCTCGCCGGGTGCGCCAGCCTCACCCAGTCCTGGGAAGCCCCGGAGGTGAGGCTCGCGGGTCTGCGGGTCAAGGAGCTGGGTCTTGCCCAGCAGACCGTGATCCTTACCCTGGCGGTCCACAACCCCAATGACCGTACCCTTCCCGTCAAGGGACTGACCTATCGCCTCAAGCTCGAGGGCAATGAGGTCGCCCGCGGGTCCAGCGCCCTGGAGCGGCAGATCCCGGCCTTCGGGGATGCCCTGGCCGATGTGGAGGTGACCGGAAGCCTGCTCGGCCTGATCCAGCGGCTCCCCGCCTTGGCCCTCGAGGAGCGGCCCCTGGAGTGGACCATCACGGGCACCGCGACCATCGCCGACGGGCTCCTCGCGCTGCCCTACCGGTATTCGGGCGAGGTGGACCCTCGGGAACTCCTCGCTCATGGCCGCCCGCGCTGAAGGCGGGGCTCAGTAGGACCGGCGCACGTCGAGCACATCCGGCACCTGTTTGAGCTTGGCGAGCACCAGCTCCAGGTGGTCCATGTCCCGCACCTCCACGGTGAAGCGCATGGCGGCGGTGTCGGTGCTGCGGTCCGAATGGGTGTTGACCCCGACGACGTCCACGTCGTCGTCGGCGAAGACCGACGAGATGTCCCGCAGCAGCCCCTTGCGGTCCGCCGCGATCACCAGCACGTCCACCGGATAGGTGGCGTCCTCCGGCTGGCTGGCCCAGCGCACCCGCACCAGCCGATCCTGCTCCCCGGGGGGCAGGTGGCGTACGTTGGGGCAAACACGCCGGTGTACCGTGACACCGCGCCCCCGGGTGACGAAGCCGATGATGCCGTCATAGGGGACCGGCTTGCAGCAGTTGGCGATCTGGGTCATGAGGTCGTCCACGCCCTCCACGACCACCTCCCCGGCGCCGGGCTTTGGCTTGGCGGTGCTCCTGGCTGGCGCGCGCAGCCGCACCTCCTGATCGCGGGGCGGCTGCTCGGGTATCCGCGGCTCCCCGACCTGGCGGGCCACCAGTCCGACCGACAGGTCACCCCGCCCGATGGCGGCGAGGAGGTCCTCCCCGCGCTTGAAGTTGAATCGCGGGGCGAGCTGCTCCAGCTGGGGCTTCTCCGCGATGGCAAGGCGGGAGAGCTCCTTTTCGAGGGCGGTGCGGCCCTCTTGCGCGTGCAGGTCGTGGTCCAGCTGCTTGAACCATTGCCGCACCCGATTGCGGGCTCGAGCCGTTGCGAGGTAGCCCTGATGGGGCGACAGCCAGTCACGGCTCGGGGTCGCATTCTTCTGGGTGAGGATCTCCACCGTCTCACCACTCGCGAGCTGGTGGTTCAGCGGTACGATGCGTCCGTTGACCCGCGCACCGCGGCAGCGGTTGCCGATCTCCGAATGGACCGCGTAGGCGAAGTCGAGCGGCGTGGCCCCCTTGGGTAGCTCGATGACCTTGGCCTGGGGCGTCAGCACGTAGACGTGGGACGGCTCCAGCTCGGACTTGAAGCGCTCCAGGATCTCGCTCGCGTCCTCCCCCTCGTTCTTGAGCTCCAGCCACTGGCGCATCCAGATGACCCGCCGCTGGAACTCCGCGTCATGGCCCTTGGATTCCTTGTAGGCCCAGTGGGCGGCCACGCCCAGCTCCGCGTGCTGGTGCATCTCGTGGGTACGGATCTGGACCTCGAGGGCCTTATCACCGGGACCGATGACCGCGGTGTGCAGGGACTGATAGAGGTTGCCCTTGGGGGTGGCGATGTAGTCGTCGAACTCCTTGGGGATGTGTCGCCAGAGTCCATGGACCAGGCCCAGGGCCGCATAGCAGTCCGCCACCGTGTCCACCAGGACGCGGACCGCCCGCAGGTCGAAGATCTCCTGGAGGTCGACCCCCTTGCGTTGCATCTTCCGCCAGATGCTGTAGATGTGCTTCGGCCTGCCGGTGATCTCCGCCCGGATCCCGGCCTCCGCGAAGGTCTGGTGCAGGGTGGCGATCACGTCCTGGATGTACTGCTCGCGCTCGGTGCGCCGCTCCGCGAGCCCCCGGGCGATCGCCAGGTATTGCTCCGGCTCCAGATAGCGCAGGGCCAGGTCCTCCAGCTCCCACTTGACCTGCCACATGCCCAGGCGGTTGGCCAG
The DNA here is from genome assembly GCA_049284555.1 of Chromatiaceae bacterium. Lineage (GTDB taxonomy): Bacteria > Pseudomonadota > Gammaproteobacteria > Chromatiales > Chromatiaceae > Thiodictyon. The sequence goes on from JBAPYD010000210.1 coordinate 9,521, forward strand.
TGGCGCATAGACGCGCTGGGTGTCCCGGGAGATCTTGGCCCGCCGCTCGGGCTCCAGGTCCTTGATGGCGCGCATCAGGTGGACCCGCTCGGCGAGCACCACTAGGACCACCCGCACGTCCTCGGCGATGCCGAGGAGGAGACGCCGCAGGTTCTCCTCATGCTCATGCTGGTCCTTGGCGGCGATGATCGCCTCGACGTTCGCGATCTGGTCGATGCGGGCCAGGTCCCCCACCATCCGGGCGATTCCAGGACCGAAGCGCTCGGCGATCTGGGCCTCGCTGAGGTCCCCTTCGCCCAGGCAGCCGTTGAGCAGGGCCGCGATCAGGGTCTCGTGGTCCATGCCGAGCCGGGCCAGGATGTCCGCGGTGGACAGCACGTGTCGGACCTGGGTCTCGCCGGTGTCGATCCGGCGATCACCGCGACAGCGGGTCAGGGCCGCGCAGGCCCCGGCAATCAGCTTGAGCTCTTCGGTCCCATAGCTGGGGATCAGGTTGTCGAGCCAGTGGCGGATCGCCGCGTCGTCGCCACTGTCCTGCTCGGGGAGGTTGTAGGTGGGTTTGACCATGAGGATGGATGGCCGAGGGCAAAGCGCCGCGGGCCGCGCCGTGATTGAGCGGAGTGTCGATTCTCGGTTCGCGAGATACCTATACGATCCCGCGGACCTCCTGCGGGTGCTGCCTCATCCAGCCGGTGGCCGGGGGATTGGGCCCTCGGCGCTTGGCCCTCGGCCCTAGTCGAGCACGTGGCTGACCAGGCCGTCCGCCAGCTTGGGCTCGAACCAGGTGGACTTGGGTGGCATGACCTCACCGGAGTCGGCGACCGCCATGAGATCCTCCATTCGAGTGGGATAGAGGGAGAAGGCCGCAGCCATCTCGCCGGAGTCCACCCGGGCGCTCAGGGCCTCCAGGCCGCGGATGCCCCCCACGAAGTCGATCCGATCGTCCCGGCGGGGGTCGACGATGCCGAGCAGGGGCTCGATGACGTTGTCCTGCAGCAGGCTCACGTCCAGACGGGCGACCGGGTCGTCGTAGGGTATGCGCACCGGGTCCAGCTCCAGGCGGTACCAGTGTCCGGCCAGGTAGAGTCCGAATTGTCCCGGGTGCTCCGGTCGTACCGGACCGGGAGAGCCCTCGATCGCGAAGGGGACCGAGAGATGGGCGATCAGGGCGTCGGGGGTATTGCCGTGAAGGTCCTTGACCAATCGGTTGTAGTCGCGGATCCGCATCTGGTCATGGGGGAAGATCACGGAGAGGAAATAGTCGTAGGACGCCTCGCCGCTGGATGCCGGGTGGTCGGCGCGGCGGGCTGTCGCCACCCGGGAGGCGGCGGCGCTGCGATGGTGGCCGTCCGCAACGTAGAGCGCGTCCAGGTTCTCGAAGGCCAGGGTCAGCCCGTCGATGGTGGCCTGATCGGTGATGGACCAGAGCTGGTGGCGGACCCCGTCCGGGGCGCCGAAGTCCACCTCCGGCTCGGCGGCCGCGACCCCGGCGAGGACCTCGTCGATCGTTGGCGTCGCGCGGTAGACCAGGAAGGCGGGGCCGGTGTGGGCGTTGAGGGCGTCGATCTGGCGTACCCGGTCGTCCTCCTTCACCGGTCGGGTGAACTCGTGCCGCTTGATACGCTCCGCGTCGTATGCCGCCACCGATGCCGCCGCCACCAGGCCGGTCTGGATGTGGTCTCCCATGGTGAGGCGGTAGACGTAGTACCGCGGCTGCGGGTCGCGGACCAGGACGCCCTCGGTGAGCATGCGGTCCAGGTTTTCCCGGGCCTTGGCATACACCTGGGGGGAATAGGGGTCCGTGCCCTCCGGCAGGTCCACCTCCGGGCGGGAGATGTGCAGGAAGCTCCAAGGCCGCCCCTGGACCATGACACGGGCCTCGGCCGCGTTCATCACATCATAGGGCGGGGCGGCGACGTCCGCCGCGCGGCCGGGGGCGGGCCGTAGGCCGGCGAAGGGCTTGATCAGTGGCATGGGGAGCCTCCGAGCTGTGCTGATGGGCCCAGGTCGCTCCGCGGCGTTGGTCCACGCCTGTCCGTTTAGCCCGGCGCAGCGGGCGAGACGCGGGCGTGGATCGACATCCGGGTTGGTCCGAGGATCGTTCTATCCAACTATGGTAACAGCAAGGTTCGGCGGGGGCTAAGGAACGACCGGGGCACGTCGGGGCGCTTGGGCAACGGCCAGGGGGGCGGCTTGTCCCGGCGGTGCCGCCAGGATCCGGGCCGTCTCCGGTCTTGGCGCTGCCCGGAGTGAGACGGCCGGACGATGCTGTGCTTGGGATGGGTGAACGCCCTCCTGGGCCTGTCTCGGGGCCGCGGTCTCCTGCGGAGCCGTTTCCTTGGGCACGGGCTGATTGTCTGGTGCGTCGGGCTCCGGGAAGCGGACCCGGATTCGGCTCGCCGGGCCCTGGAGTGCCCGCTCGAGGGCCGCGTCCCGCTGATAGATGTCCGGTCGCAGGCTGAGTCCACTCGTCGCATCCGCCTCGGCGGTCAGATAGAGCAGGATCACCGGCAGATGCTCGTCCAGGTGGACGTGGCGCGTCTTGTTGGTGCGAAGCACCCGGCTGATTGCCGCCTGGTCCCAACTCGGCTCGTTCAGGACGACCTCGGCGAGCTTCAGTGGATTCTGTACCCGGACGCAGCCATGGCTGTAGGCGCGCGTGCGGTGACTGAACAGACCCTTGCTCGGGGTATCGTGAAGATAGATTGCGTGTCCATTGGGGAACATGAACTTGACTCGACCCAAGGCATTGCCAGGGCCGGCCTCCTGGACGATCCGGTAGCGCCGGTAGTCGCTGATGTTGCCCCCGCTCACGCGGCGTCCCGTCTGGCGATCCACCACCTTGTAGCGGCTCGAGACGCCGCGCATCTTCTTCTGAATCGATGGCGGCACGGTCCAGGTGGGGTTGAATACCAGATGCTCGAGCTCATCGCGGAAGCTGGGTGTCTGCTGCTCGGTCGTTCCGACGACGACCCGCGTGCTCCACTCCACCTCCCCGCTACGCACGACATAGACCATGAAGTCCGCCACATCCACCAGGACATAATCCGGCGGCAGGCTGTCGTAGAACCAGCGCATCCGCTCCAGGTTGATCCGAATCTTGTCGGCCTTCGCGGACTCATAGGGTCGGTTCAAGGCCGCGAGGGTGGCGCTGCCCACAACCCCGTCCGCGCTCAGTCCGAAGCGGCGCTGGAACGCCGTCACCGACTCCCGCAGTGCCGCGTCGAAGAGGTTCGGCTCGGCCGGCGCTGGACCAGGCTCGCCACCCAGGGCCACGAGACGGTTGCGCACCAGGCCAACCCGCTCTTCCCGACTGCCTACGGATAGGAGCTTTCCCCCCGGGATCGGGGGCAGGTCACGCAAGTGCTCGGCCGCGATGAATTGCCGTAGCGCGCCTCGCAGCTGCTCATAGAAGTACGGCTTCGGGGGGAGGCTTGCGAGCCAGGCCGAGGGGTCTTTTGCGGACAGAAAGTCCTCTACGCTGGCCACCAGGGTCTCCGCGGGGATGGGCGGACGATGGTTCCAGGTTGGATTCACGGCGGCCGGGTCGAGCTTGCCGAAACGGATGTGGTGGACGTAGCGCAGGAGCGCATCCGTGAGGCGCAACTCGGCGCTCACCCGCGCCCGCGGGTCGAGCCGGTCGAGGGCGCCCGCCCGGGCAAGCTCGCCCAGGGTCGCGACGTGGAAGTCCTCGGGCTTCAGGCCATGGAAGGGGCTTTGCTCCACCGCGTGCAGCAGCGCCTCGACCTGACCGGGGCGACTCCAGGCGGGGTCATGACCGCGGGCGCCGTAGATCTCGGCGAGCAGGGGAGGGGAGATGAGGGGGATGCCGTCCACGTAGGCCGATTGGGCCTGCCTTAGCGACTCCACTGTTCCTCGCAGTAGGGCGTCCCCGAGGGTCACCCCGGGCG